>JAAFJK010000141.1 GCA_013298105.1 Cytophagales bacterium | reverse complement strand
TAGAAGTATTCAGTGGCTCATGTGCAAGCCCCACTTCATTAGTTTGTCAAGATACACCTGAAGGTAGTGTAGTAACCTCTGCGCTCACTATAGGTGCTACTTATTTTGTCCGCGTATATAGCTATACGAGTTTTACTGCCACTTATCCAAGTTTTTCCATTTGTATTACTACTACCAGTACCGCTACGAATAATAATTGTGTCAATGCAGTTTCTATTACGCACAGCGCGGCAGGTACTTGCAACCTTGCGGCAGGTACTTTTACAGGAGCTACCAGTAGCTTGGCAGACTGTTCAGGTAACAGTTATACAGTGAGAGATGTTTGGTACACTTTTCAAGCCACCGCGACTACGGCACTTATACACAGAATAGCCTCTGTAGGTACTATAATACAAATTTTCACTGCCTCAAGCACGTGTGGCGCTCTTACTTCTTTGAATTGCTCTACAAGTTCTGCCGCTGACATACAACTTGCAGGACTAACTGTAGGTAGCAATTATTTAGTTCGAATATATCCTGCAAGTAGTACCGCACCCACTGACCCTCGATTTACGCTTTGTATCACCACACCCTCTACCATATCCAATGCTACCTGTGCTACTTCTGCGCCTATATGCGGTAGTAATACTATTAGTTTTCAAGCTGTAACGGGAGGTAGCGCACCTGGTGGCAATAACTATGGTTGCTTAAGTACTCAGCCAGCACCTGCTTGGTTTTATTTACAGATAGCTACTTCAGGGAGTTTGGTATTTGGTTTGGAGGCTTCGGCTGATGTAGATTATGCGATATGGGGACCTTACAATGCTTTAGCCGATGCTGTAACAGCGTGTGGTAGCTTTCCTGCACCCGTATCTTGTAGCTACAACAGTTCTAAGAATGAATCAGCTACCATAACCAACGCGCTCGTAGGGCAAGTATATGTACTGTTAATTACTAACTTTGCAAATGTAAATCAAGCCATTAACTTAAGACAGTTGGGTGGTACAGGAGCAACTGCTTGTTCGATAGTCTTGGCATCAGAACTTACACAACTCCATGCATCGGCAGAAGGTACAAATAATACACTGCATTGGCAAACTGTCCTGAATACGAAACATATCAAAGGCTTCGAAATCCAAAAAAGCCTCAATAGGCGCGACTTCACTACTATCAAATATGTAGCGCGAAGTGAGGCGTTGAATTATAGCTATTCGGAGTCAAATGTGGAGTGCAAAGATGCCTACTATCAAGTTATGGTAGTGTATCAAGACGGTATGAAAAGCCCTTCCCAAGTAGTATCGGTGCTGAGAGGTAAAAATGACTGCCAAACGCTTTTGCAAATCTATCCGAACCCTGCCCAAAAGAAAATAACCCTCTTGCCTACCCTACAGCACCAGAACCCACTGGAGTATGTACTCACAGATGCACGCGGTACGCCACAGCAGGCAGGCAAGGTCATGAAGGAAAACGACAAATATGAGCTTGACATTGCCCACTTGCCCAAAGGCTTGTATATCCTCAAGGCTAAAATCGCCAACCAATGGGTATATGAAAAAATCATGAAAGAATAAGTAGATGTACGATTTAAGATGTACGATTTAAGATATTTTTTTTAGTCATTAATCCTAAAAAACAAGCCTTCTTATTTTCAACGCTTGTCAAGGTCTGCGACCATTGACAACGTTAAAAATAACAAGGCTTTTTTGTGGCATGGGAACTTTTTAAGTGCTACTTCGTTTTTAAAATTATGGGAAATTATAAAAGCATTTTCTGCAACGAACTGTATATCCGTTGGATAGGCATTACAGTCATAGGTTGTCTGTTTCCTGCATTTTTAGATATTACAGATAGCTTTGTAGTAAAGTATTCATACGTGGCAAAGGTGGGCTTTTCGTTATTTTATACGGCTATCTGTTGGAACAGTGCAGTGTGGATAACGTGCTATTTTCGTGGTATTTATCAAGGCTATGCGCAAACAAGATGGCGCATCAAATACTCTATTCCCTCGATTATCTTGATGATATTTGCTGTAAATTTGGGACTTGCCTACTTGATAGACGTTTATATCATGGATTGCCCCTTTATTTTGGCAGAGCGTTGGCGTGTGCCTGTGCTGGCTACGATATGTAGTTTGGCTATTTTTGCGGGCTATGAAGGTGCGTATGTCTATGAGCAGTTGCAGGCAAGTATGCTTGAGGCGCAAAAATTCCAAACGGAGCATATCAAATCCCAATTTGAAGTTCTTAAGACACAAATAGACCCCCATTTTTTGTTCAATAGCTTGAATACCTTGGCGAGTATCATTACCGAAAATCCCTCTATAGCGGTGCATTTTGCAGAAAAACTATCGCAAGTATATCGCTACATCTTACAAAATAAAGACAAGGAAGTCGTGTCACTCTCTACCGAAATCAATTTTGTGAAGTCTTATATATTTTTACTTCAGACGCGGTTTGAGCAAAATTTAGTTGTGCATTTTGAGGTAGAAGATGCCCAACTCGATGCACATATACCGCCTTTGAGCCTCCAGATACTGGTCGAGAATGCCATCAAACACAATGTAGTATCAAACGATAAACCGCTTCATATTTGGATATACATCGATGAGGCTACGCGCATAGTCGTCCGCAATACACTCCAGCTGAAGCGAAGCGTAAAAGATTCTACCAAAATCGGCTTAGATAACGTCATCAAACGCTATCAATATCTTACCGAACGCGCTGTAGAAATCTTGCCTACCGCGCAAGATTTTCAGGTTTCGTTGCCTCTTTTGCGTGTGGCATGATTCATTTCTCAAACGATTTACAAGCATTTCGAGCGTGGCTTGAAGGGCAATCTTTCAGCCAAATCTGTGTATTGACGGATGAAAATACGGCTGTGCATTGTTATCCACTTTTGGCTGAAGTCTTAGCGGGTTTCTTACCGCTGCATTTTAGTATCCCAAGTGGCGAACAGCACAAGACCTTGCCTACGTGCGAAACTATTTGGGCTTATTGGCTTGCGCAATATCTCGACCGCAAAGCCTTGATAATCAATCTGGGCGGAGGCGTGATAGGCGATATGGGCGGGTTTTGTGCTGCGACCTATAAGCGTGGGATTCAGTTCGTACAGATGCCTACTACGTTACTTGCACAAGTAGATGCGAGCGTGGGAGGCAAGTTGGGCATAGATTTTCAAGGCTATAAAAACGTGATAGGCTCTTTTCAAGAACCCATAGCGGTTTGGATAAATACTGATTTTCTTAAGACCTTGCCTGCCCGCGAGCTACGGGCAGGTATGGGCGAAGTGCTAAAATACAGCTTTATTTCTCCCTCTTTTGAGGTAGATTGGGCAAATTTAGCGTGTATTGTGCGCGAGTCGGTAGCCGTAAAAAAAGCGATTGTAGAAACGGATTACCAAGAACAAGGCTTGCGCAAAATCCTAAACTTTGGACACACTATAGGACACGCCCTCGAGACTTATTTTCTTTTAAATAAAATTGAAACGCTTTTGCATGGCGAAGCTGTAGCAGAAGGTATGCTGGCGGAGGCGTATCTCTCGGTGCGCTATGCGGGGCTGGGGCAGGCAAGTTTTGAGGTCATTTCCGAGCGGATTCGCACTTATT
>JAAFJK010000423.1 GCA_013298105.1 Cytophagales bacterium | reverse complement strand
TATTTAGCCCCCTACCCCAAAGGGGAGAATTATCTCCAATTTTCGCCTATTTTAGTGTTTTGGTAGGCAAGTTTAAATCCAAACTTACACAAAAACTCCCCTTTGGGGCTGGGGGCTAAATAGTTACGGTTCTTCAAAAATTATTACGGAATATTATGTAGAACAGGCTTCCAGCCTGTTGTTTCAAATGATGAACAGGCTGGAAGCCTGTTCTACAGTTTTGCCTCCGCAATAACTTCCTAAGAACTATAATTAACAAAAAAAATAGGGTACAGTAAAAGTAGAGTACACTATTTGACAAGAATGACCAAATGGGGGTATTTTTCTTCAAGTTTTTGCTTTTCTTCAGCATTCATGCGTGTTCTTTCTTTTGATGTTACGTACAAATCATAACTTATCGTAAGGGAAAGTTTTTTGAGGGCAGGCAAGGAAGAAATCAGATTGTCTAAATAAAGTAGGTTATTTTTTTCAAAATCTTTAGAAACCATCAGTTTTTTGATGCCTTTATGTCCTATCAAAAGTGGGGGCAATTTATTATCCAAATAATGACTTTCCAAATGGAGCGTACCATCTGACTGTAAATAGTACGCCAATACCTTCTCAAATAAGTTGCCTTCTAATTTCCAAAGGCTTTTTTCTAAATACTTCAAAAAACTACCGACTCCATCTTCCTCTAACTTTATCTTTGGTAGGAAGTATTTGATAGCCAATTCTACCAAATAGCTTTGATTCAGGTATTTGGAACTGAACAAACCCTCAAAACACTGCGCATAATCGTCTAAGGCAATGGTTCTCGAAATGTCTAAAAATTGGGTAGCAGTGCAGTATTTCTTCAATAAGTCTATGAGTTCTTTTGGGCAAATGACAGTATCCTCAAGCCACAAAAGACATAAAAGTTCGAGGAACGTGGGAGGCAAGCCGCCGCCTTTCATCATTTGTAAAGCGAGGCGGGTATTTGCCTTGTCATCACTCATCAAAAGATTGCGCAAATTATCAGCTATGTCTGCTGTAGTGTCTGTCAGGTAAGGAATTTCCAACTTTTGCATATACCCTTTCAGGTGGGCAGGCAAGCATATTATAGGCTTTTTGGGCATAGTCAATAGCTTTTTTATTTCTGCGGGATTGGGTGTTGCGCCCACACAGATTGCTTGAGTAGCTTCGCTGATATTAGTCGTAACAGTGATGCTGTGAGGCTTCAGTGCCTCCCGAACTTCAGCTAAAGTCATTCCGCCTACCTTGCCTACCACCGCCACGCAGGTAAGGGCAGGCAAGGCATCTAAAGGGTTTTCTTTGAAGTTGTCTTCACACAAAACACCTATTTTTTGCGCAATATTTTTTTGTTTTGTGTAGGTAAGTAATTCTAAAAGTTCAGTAAGCGTTATTTTTTGCGTTTTGTCTTTGTCTTCAAACAAAACTGCCCACAGTTTTTGTTTGATGTCAAGTGCTGTATCTTGTTTTATGAGCGTGATGATTTCCTTTTCATTTTCTATTATTTTTTTATCTGTCAAAGGGTTTTCATGTAAATCCAATGTCTGCAAAGATATTAGCTCCAGCATTTCTACAGGCAGTGCATTGATACTATTATATGCCAGATTCAAGGTTTCTAATTGCTTGAATTTTTCAAAAATGGGCAACGTATTCTCCAAATTATCCAATTTCATATCCAAAAATTTTAAGTTTGGGAAAGCGGGAAATTCTGCTGAAAAAATTACCTTATCTACATCTGTAATTGAGAGAGATTGCAACGTTTCAGGATTGAGTTTGTATAATATTTCGGTTGCATCTATTTGCCTTATGAATGCTATGGTACACACCTCAAGTGATAAAATATGCTCAAATTGAAGATTGGCAAATCCCGAAACATCTAAGGTTCGAAGGGCAGGCAAGTTGGGTATATACATACCATACTCCCTGTTTTTTTGCACCAATTCAAGGTGTTTAAGTTGCGTAAGTGCGTAAAAACTTGCCTGCGGAGTGGCGTAAAATTCACACGTGGCAGGCAAGTTTGTATTATTCAACCAAATACACAAGCCTTGCAAAGAGGCATACTCCTCAAGATTGGTAAACCACGCTTCGGTATCTTTGACAGCAATTCTTTTCCAATACTTTGTCAAACTGCTTAATTTTCCAATCTTTTTAAAAGCCTCTCCATTGATGAAAATATGCGCCACGACACACATTCCCATGAACCCCTCTTTATTGAGCCAATTTCTCCCACTGCCATCATCATAATACTCGGCTACATATTCGAGTCTAAGTCCATAAATTTGTGGGTAGTCCACCAAAATTTCAGCAAAGTTTTGGTATATTTTGTTCATGTTTTTTTGAAGTCTTACTAACTTGTTCAACTATTTATAAGTAGTTGAAAATCAATGAATTAAACTACTTTTAATAACAAATAAGCACTTTTATTTAGTGCAGTAACGCTACTTCAAATTTTTTTTATAGCTTTGCATCAAGTAAATGTTTGTTGCTTGACTACGCAAAGGTATTACAAAATCAAACCTTTTGCAAATATTTATCCTGTAAGTAGCTGAAATCTTGCTACTTATAACTATTTTAATAAAAAGTTAAACCATATATTTACACATGGACCAACCCCAATTCAAGATATATAGCTCCTCCGCAGGCTCAGGCAAGACTTATACACTTACCAAAGAATACCTCAAACTTGCGCTCAAGTATGACAATGCACACTATTTCAAAAGTATATTAGCCATCACGTTCACGAATGATGCCGCCAACGAGATGAAGTCGCGCATCTTAGAAATGTTGCGGACATTTGTCTTGCCTACCGTATCTGAAAAGGAAAAGCAAAAGGCAAACGCGCTTTTTCATAGCATTGCAGACGAGCTAAGGGAGAGCTTGCCTACCCTCCGCGAACGCGCCGAGCGACTTTTTACCAAAATACTTTACAATTATGCGGACTTTTCTGTCAGTACGATTGATAAATTTGTGAATAAAGTTACCTCTGCCTTCACGCGAGAGCTGGAATTGCCCTACAATTATGAAGTGGATTTGAATACTGAACAGCTTTTGCAAAACGCCATCGACCGCGTGATAGAAAAAGTAGGACAAGAGCAAAAAGTACACCTTTCGGGCTTTGTGGTAGATTGGGTAAATGAAAAAGTAGAAGAAGGCAAAAATTCAGGCAAAATTGCAGAAGATTTAGTAGCTTTTTCAAAAGAATTGATGAACGAAAATGCGTATCCTTTCATTCAACTTGTGAAGGATTTGGATATTGAAGACTTTAAAAATATTTACATAGAACTTCAAAAATTTCAGCGCGACATAGAAGCCCAAATGACCAAAATTGCCCAAAAAGGCGAGCGCGTATTGGCAGAAGTCCATGCAGATGACAAAGATTTTGCGGGTGGTTCGAAGGGCATTTATAGCTATTTTACCCACTACACAGAAAAACCAGACATCACACGCGGAATAGGCGCGTATGTCCACTCCGCTATGCAAGAAGGTACTTTTGCGAAGAAAAAAGCCAAAAATATGGACGCAGTGCTGGCTGTAGATGGCGTTTTGACTGCCTTAGTAAAAGAGATGGAGGAGCTGAAAGAGAAGAACAAAGGACATTATTTGCTTATCAATAGCCTCAAGCCGCACCTTTATAAACTTGCCTTAGTCCATGAGACAGAGCAAGAACTTTCGCAAGTAAAACGCGAAAATAACACGATTCACATATCCGACACAAACAAAAAAATAGCTGAAATCATCAGACAAGAGCCTGTACCCTATATCTATGAAAGGGTAGGGGAGAAGTACAATCATTTATTGATAGATGAGTTTCAAGATACCTCCATTCTGCAATGGCACAACCTGATGCCTTTGGTGGAAAATAACCTAAGCGAAGGGCATTTTAACCTCATAGTGGGCGACAGTAAACAAGCCATTTATCGCTGGCGTGGAGGCGAAATGGAGCAACTCGTCTATCTTTACAAAAACGAAATGCACAAACTCCTCGACCTCGAACCAAATGACAGTGATATATTGCGCGAAAGATACACCACCCTTGAGCAAAACTATGAACGTGCCAATCTAAACCATAACTACCGAAGTACAAAAGAGGTCATCAACTTCAACAACGACTTTTTTCAGACTATAGTAGATACAGACTTTGGGCAACGTTACGAACTCTTGCCTGCCATTTATGACGAGGAGTTTCAGCAAAAAGCCCCCGCGCAGGGAGGCAAGGACGGGGGACATATCCAAATCAACTTTTTGGAAAAGGGCAATGCCTATCAGCAACAAGCCTTAGATAAAATCCTGCAAATCGTACAAGAACTGCAAGCTGACAACTTCCAGCCAAACGACATAGCTATTTTGGTGCGAAGCAATACATCGGGTTCGTTGATTGCCAATTTTTTGACTGAAAAAGGCTATCAAGTCATCTCGCAAGATTCGCTTACACTCATTTCTGACGAAAAAATACGCTTCATCATTTCGCTTCTCAAGGTGCTGTATAGACCAGAAGACCGCTTGGCAAAGGCTGAAATCTTGTATAGCTTCTACCGCGTAGTCAAAGGACAAAACCCCAACGAAGACCTCAATAACCAAATCCAACAGCTTGTAAGCCAGCCTATTACGGCTCTTTTTGATAAATTGGCAGAAGAAGGACACCCCACGAATTTGCCCAAACTACAGTCCCTGAATCTGTATGAAATGACTGAAACGCTGATAGGTGTTTTTGACTTGCTTGCTACTCAAACGCATCTCGAATATCTTTTCAGACTGTTGGACATCATTCTTGAGTTTACGAAGCAAAATAACGCGACTTTGGGCGACTTTTTGGATTATTGGGAGCAAAATAAACACAAACTCAGCGTAAATAGCCCGCCAAACGAAGGAGCCATCACCGTAACGACTGTCCACAAATCCAAAGGACTTGAATATCCTGCTACGATTGTGCCGTTTTTGGATTTTAGTTTTGAACCCAAAACAGGGGCGAATATGTGGGTGCGTCTGCCCGAAGATGGCTTTACTTTCGAGGTAGGCAAGAAAAATTTGATGCTTTCGGCTGGGCTGGTAGGCATCAAAAAAGACTTGGGAGAAACGCCTATCGCCCCACAATACCACAGCGAAATGCAAAAGCAATTCATCGAAACGTTGAATATTTTGTATGTAGCTTTTACGCGCCCTGTCCACAGGTTGTATATTGTCAGCAAACTTGATGATTTTGAGAAAGAATCGGGGCAAAAGCGCGTGAGTTATTTGCTGTACCTTTACTTGCTTTTGAAGCAAGTCTATAATCCTGACAAAACTGAATATATCCTTCAGCAAGGTAAGCCCTTGCCTACCACCGCGCAGGGGCAGGCAAGGCAGGACGAAGAGGAGGACGATACTTTTTGGGTAGATGAATTGATAGTTACGGACATTCACAAGCGACTAAAAATCAAAAAAAGAGGCAAAAAGAATGAACAATAAAATCCTGCCTTTCCTACTTCCTTATGCTTTTTTCCTGCTTTTGGGAGGTTTTTTGCTCCTTGCCTACCCCAAAGGCACAGCAGAGCTTTGGACGAATAAACACCTCCGCGCGGATAGTTTCTTTTTTTGGATAACGTACTTGGGTGATGGCATTTTGTATGTACTTGTAAGTGTGTTGATAGGAATCAAAAACAAACGTTGGGGTGCGTTTGCCCTTGCCTGCTATGCCTTGACAGGGCTTTTCACGCAATTTTTGAAAATAGTTGTCTTTCCTGATGTGCCACGCCCCAGCGCGTTTTTCCCCAATCCACAAGACTTACATTTTGTGGCGGGTGTAGAGATACATACCTCGAATAGTTTTCCTTCGGGACACACGACCTCCGCTTTTTCGCTTGGTTTTCTGCTTAGTCTGTATGGTAGGCAAGGTGCGTTAAGTGTGCTTTGTGCGTTTGGGGCTATTTTGGCGGGCTTTTCAAGGATATACCTCATGCAACACTTCTTGGCAGATGTCTATGTGGGTTCGCTGATAGGCGTATTCGGCACATGGCTTTTGTATGGGCTTTTGCGAAAGTGGCTTAAAAAGCCCGACTCAATTCAATCAACTTCAGCATAGTGTTGTGATTGCGGGTGGTAGCGACTACTTTGAGCTTATTTTCAAAAAAGTTGTTAGAAAGTTTGCTATTTCCGTAGGCAAGAACGCCGAGATAAATGACCTTGCCTGCCCCTGCAAACCTATCGGGCAGGTAAGTAGAGGTACTTTCGAGTAGTTTAGCCCACTTTTCAGCATCAGGCGTTTGCTTTAGGAGTGTATAATACAAACCCTTTTCAGGCAAATCTTGAAAGGGATTTTCGGCTATGATATTTTCCAAATCAGCAGGCGTACAGAGGATAGTTTCTACCGCGAAGCCATACTTTTGTTGTATAGCTTCGGTTATCAGGCAGGCAAGTTCTTCAGTATCCTCTATGGTCGATTGAAACAAAATATTGCCACTTTGGATATAGGTTTGGACTTTTTGCAGTCCGATTTGTTCGCAAAGCATTTTTAAGTCGTCCATTCTTATTTTCTTCTGTCCGCTTACATTGATGCCTCGCAAAAGGGCTATGATAGTATTCATTTTTTACACTTTGATAACGACTTTAAAGATTAGTAGCGTTTTTGTGTATGCTTTTAGCACGCGGATAACGCAGATTAAGCGGATTTTGACGGATTTTCTATATTTCAGAGATTAAAAAATCCGTTGTCATCTGTAAAATCCGCGTTATCCGCGTGCCTCTTTCACAAATTAATTATGTCGTTATCAAACTATTGTTTTTGTTTTTCTGCTTTTTGCATGGCGCGTGAAATCCAAATAGCTACCACTATGCCAAAACTACTGATAACCACACTGATATAACCAATGTAGTTAAAATTTAGCAAATGACCTGCACTGTCTTTTGAGATAATAAGCCCAGCGAGAAGTGCCGCGCCTCCCATCGCAAGCTGTTGCAAAGACGACAAAATCGCCATGTAGCTTCCGCGTTGCTGAGGGCTTACAAGAGAGGTCGTAATGGCTTGTGCAGGTATGATACGCGCCCCCATGAAGATAAAAAACAGGGTAGAAATCACAAGCGCGACATAGAGCGGTACGGCAGGCAAGTTCGTAATCGCTATGACAGTCATGGCTGTGAGGACAATCCCAAAAAATAGCACATTTTGTTTGCCATAGCGGTCTGCCAACTTGCCTACGCGGGGCGAAGTAAAAAGCGTAAGCCCGCCTCCAAAAAGATAAATCAAGGGAAGTTGGGCTTCAGTGAAGCCTACATTCGCTACCATATAAGGCGAAAGATAGGGAATAACCACAAATTGCCCAAAAATCAATACTATCATCAGCAAAATGCCTAATTGTTGGACTTTACTTTCCAAAATAGGGCGTATCACACGCATAGGATGGAAGCCTTTTTGGGACTGTATATGGCTTTTCATATCAGGCAAATACCTATAGACCATCGGCAAAACCACTACACCCATCATGCCCACAAAGATAAATGGCGCGTGCCAGCTCACAGCTGTAGCCACATAAAGCCCAAACGGTACACCTACTATAGAAGCCAGCGAAAAAGCAGACATCACTACGCCCATTGCCTGCCCTCTGCGCTCAAAAGGGATAATATCACCTACTATAGACAGCACTTGCGCTCCTATCAAGCCCCCAAACAAACCCGCTACTATGCGGGCAGTCATCAAAAGCTCGAAAGTAGGTGCTACACCACAGGCTATAGTACCTATCACAAAGCCCAAATACCCTGAAAGCAAGACGCTTTTGCGATTGAATCTATCCACAAAAAAAGCCATGAAAAACCCCGAAATTCCTGCACTGATGGTATAAGATGACACCAAATAACCAAACTGTTGCGGGGAGATTTGAAAATAACGCATGAGTTGGGGTCCAAGTGGCATCATTATCATAAAATCAATGATATGCGTAAAGTTGATAGCCGCCAATAGGTAGAGAATAATTTTCTCTTGATGATTTTTCATAAAAATTGTACTTTGCCTAAAAAACAAACAAAAGAGCCTGAAAAGTTCAAGTCCTCTAAAAATATAACACTAAAATAACAAAACGACTGCTTATTTTGAACGTTGTCAATGGTCGAAGACCTTGACAATCGTTGAAAATAAGCAGTCTTAAAAAATAAAGGTTATTTAAAAGTTATTGCGGAATATTCTGTAGAACAGGCTTCCAGCCTGTTCATCATTTGAAACAACAGGCTGGAAGCCTGTTCTACAGTTTTGCCTCCGCAATAACTTTCGAAGAACCAAAATAAATAGGACTTTCAAGGCAGAGGCAAAATCTCTTTTTACATATTCGCTATGATTTCTGTACCAAATTCTGAGCATTTCAAAAGCGTGGCACCCTCTGTCATGCGGTGGAAGTCGTATGTAACTCTTTTGTCAGCAATCGCTTTCTCAAGTCCTTTGTAGATGAGCGCGGCGGCTTCATACCAGCCCATGTACTCAAACATCAAAGCACCCGAAAGTATCACAGAGCCAGGATTTACCTTGTCTTGTCCTGCATATTTGGGCGCAGTACCATGCGTAGCTTCAAAAATAGCGTGTCCTGTAACATAGTTGATATTCGCACCAGGCGCGATACCTATGCCACCTACTATAGCCGCAAGTGCGTCTGAGATATAGTCCCCATTCAAGTTGGGTGTAGTGATGACAGAGTATTCAGCAGGGCGCGTCAAGATTTGTTGCAAAAACGCATCAGCGATAGAGTCTTTTACAAGTACCTTGCCTACCAGCGCGGCATCTGCGGCGGCTTGTCCCTGTGCTTTTACGATGGCATCAAACTCGTCCCAAGTCATAGTTTTATCCCTGTATTCGTTGGTGGCTACGTCATAGCACCATTGTTTGAAAGCACCTGAAGTGAACTTCATGATGTTTCCTTTATGCACTATAGTTACAGAGGGCTTGTTGTACTTGATGGCATACTCAATAGAGGAGCGCATCAGGCGTTGCGTGCCTTCTTGTGAGATAGGCTTGATGCCAAGTGAGCAGGTTTTGGGGAAACGGATTTTGGTAACTTTCAGGTCATTGAGCAAGAAATTCATCAATTTATCACATTCGGGCGTACCTGTCATGAACTCTACCCCTGCATAAACATCTTCAGTATTTTCTCTGAAAATAGTCATGTTAGTAAGTTCGGGGCGTTTTACAGGCGAAGGCACACCCTCAAACCAGCGCACAGGGCGCACACAAGCATACAAGTCCAGCTCTTGGCGCAAAGCCACATTCAACGAGCGAATCCCACCGCCTACAGGGGTAGTAAGAGGTCCTTTGATGCCTACGAGGTAGTGGCGGAATGCGTCTAAAGTTTCTTCAGGAAGCCAATTATCGACTTGTTTGAAGGCTTTTTCGCCTGCCAATACTTCTTTCCAGATGATTTTGCGTTTACCTCCGTAAGCCTTTGCTACGGCTTCATCAAATACGCGCACAGAAGAAGCCCAAATGTCAGCACCTGTGCCATCGCCTTCTATAAAAGGAATTGTTGGGTTTTCGGGAACTACTAATCGACCATTTTCGATTGTTATGATTTGCTCACTCATGATTTTAAATATTGAAATTTAGGTGCGCAAACATAGCGAAATTTTGGAAATTCAATGTATTTTAAGCCTTTTTTTGAGAAAATAGTTACAAAAAATCCAATGTTTGAAAGTCTTTGCCCAAAATGGTTTTATCTTCAGTCTTTAGGTGTTTCTTGAGCAAAGTAGCGTATATGTTTCGGAAATCAATTTTATATTTTAAATCTCCATCTTCTAAGTCTGTAAGCGTGGGGGCTTCATTCCAGATGCCTGCTTTTTTGAGCTTGCCTCCCATCAGGAATACATTGTTGGCAGTGCCGTGGTCTGTGCCACCGCCAGCATTTTGGGCAACTCTCCTGCCAAATTCTGAAAAAGTCATCACGACTGTATCTTGCCAACGCCCACCTTTTTGTATGTCTTGTACGAATACTTCTATGGATTCGCTATAAATCTTAAGGAGTTTTTCGTGTATGTTTTTTTGATTTACGTGCGTATCAAAGCCTGAAAGTGAGGTATAATAAACGCTTGTTTCCGCGCCTGCATTGATAAGTTGGGCTATGGTCTTGAGCTGTTGCCCGAACTCGTGGGCAGGGTAGGCAAGGGTGTTTTGGTAGGTTTTCGTTTTGGTGTGGAGATATTGGGCAGAGGAAACTGTTTCGGCAAGTGTCTTATAAAGATATGCTACATCTTCGTGCGGGTGGTCTGCGTGTGCGGAGGCAAGTTGCGCGATGCGTTGAATGTGGTTGTTTTGGGTAGCTTGGAACAGTTTTTCGGTCTGTGTGGTAGCCAATCCTTTGATTTTCTGCCCTTTGAGTGCGAGGCTGAGAGTATCGTCTATTTCCATCACCTTGTGTGCTATGGGGCAGTCGCCTGCACAGCTTGCATCAAGATAACGCCCCAACCAACCTGTAGAGAGATATTCGTGGCTTTCGCTGGCAGTCTGCCATATATCCATAGACCGAAAGTGCGAGCGGTCGGGATTGGGATAGCCCACTTGATTGAGTATCGTGAGTTGTCCTTGTGCATATAACTTTTGTAAACTTGTGAGCGCGGGGTGTAAGCCCTGCTCAGGGTGTATGCGCAAAACTTCGCTGGCAGGGATAGCCAAGCGCGGGCGTTTTTGGTAGTAGATTTCGTTTTTGAAAGGCACTACAGTATTCAAGCCGTCATTGCCTCCAGAGAGCTGAATGATGACTAATATTTTCTCGCCTGCCGACTGGGTAGGCAAGGTCGATTGCTCAAATGCCTTCAAAAAAGAAGGGATAAGCATAGTGCCTGCAGTGGCAAAAGCGGACTTTTGTAAAAAATCTCTGCGATTCATCATAGTATTTAGACTTGCCTGCCCGCGTAAAGTTTAAAAGAAGTGTTAAATTAAAATGCACAAAACCCGCCATGACACATGGCGGGTTTATATATTTCTGGGTAGGCAAGGCTATTTGAAAGCAGGAATACCTGTGATTTCTGCCCCCAAGATAAGCAAGTGAATGTCGTGCGTGCCTTCGTAGGTAAGGACAGATTCGAGGTTCATCATGTGGCGCATGACAGGGTACTCGCCTGTGATGCCCATACCGCCGAGTATTTGGCGGGCTTCGCGGGCAATATTCAGCGCGATTTCTACGCTATTGCGTTTTGCCATCGAGATTTGGGCAGTGGTTGCCTTGCCTGCGTTTTTTAGCACACCCAAACGCCAAACCAACAGTTGCGCCTGCGTAATGGCAGTAAGCATTTCTGATAGTTTCTTTTGGGTAAGTTGAAAGCCCCCAATGGGTTTGTCGAATTGGATACGCTCCATAGAATAACGGCGGGCTGTATCATAGCAATCCATAGCCGCACCGAGTGCGCCCCAAGCAATGCCATAGCGGGCATTGTCTAAGCATTTCAGAGGACCTTTGAGTCCATCAATGTTCGGTAGTATATTTTCTTTGGGTATTTTTACATCTTGAAACACCAGCTCGCCTGTGATACTGGCACGCAAAGACCATTTTTGGTGAATTTCGGGAGCAGAAAAACCTTCCATGCCCTTCTCTACTATCACACCTCTGATGCGTCCGTTGTCGTCTTTTGCCCAAACCACCGCCACATCTGCATAAGGGGAGTTTGAAATCCACATTTTCGCGCCATTCAGCAAGTAATGGTCGCCCATGTCTTTGATGTTTGTTACCATGCCTGCGGGGTTTGAGCCAAAGTTAGGCTCTGTCAAGCCAAAACAGCCCAAAAACTCTCCTGATGCCAATTTGGGCAAATACTTCAGGCGTTGCTCCTCTGAACCAAAGGCATAAATTGGAAACATCACAAGCGAGCCTTGCACAGAAGCTGTAGAGCGCATACCCGAATCGCCTCGCTCTATTTCTTGCATCATGATGCCATAAGAAATATAATCAAGCCCTCCGTTGGGGTTGTAAGGTGCAGGTACAGTGGGACCAAATGCACCCATTTCGCCAAATTTGCGTACTATTTCGCGGGGAAAGTGGCATTTTTGGGCGCAATCCTCTATGATAGGCGATATTTCGCGCTTCACGAAGTCGCGCATAGAGGCACGTATAAGTTTATGCTCCTCTGTTAAGAGGTCATCAAGACTATAAAAATCAGGCTGTTCGTATAGGTCTTGTTTAGTAGATTTTTGGATATCGACAGTAGTCATAAAAGGATATTTTCTTTTGAACCGCAAAGTTAGCGCAAATGTTATGATTTTTGTTAGTCTTTCAAGATATAATTGAAACTTAAACAGACTTGATGCCCCAAAGAAGGCGTGCAAGAGGCATTGGTAATGGCAAAACTATAGCCATACCCAATCGTAAATGCATGAGAAAAATGCGCCCCTATCTCTGGGCAGACTTGCCACGAGAGGCGGCGGTAATCCATATCTTTAGCAGGATAAAACCTATTTTGGAGGCGGAGCATCAAGCCTTTTTTCCCAAAATTGTATTCTGTTACGAGCTTTGGCACGAGGCGAAAGTCTTTCTTGAATCTATAATTATGCTCTATCCCCGCGCCTATCAAAAGACTTTGGTGGGTGTACTTTACCGCGCCTCCTTCTAAGGCACGCCAACGCACACAAAGCAAGGCATCTGTAAAAAAGCCTTTGCCATGCACCCCCATCGAAACTTTTGGGCGCAAAGTAGGCTGTACTATGTAGGTAAGTTGCGCCATGCAGGGCGGGCAGGCAAGGCTGAGGAAAAGTAGAAGGAGGATAGTTTTATTTCGCATATTTCTATAGTACGAAAAAAAGGGTGTAATATTGCCCTTGCCTGCCCACTGAATATAGACAAATCAGTAATTTAGTTTTGCACTTGATTTATAAGTGCCTGCACCTGCCTTGAGTGAGATTCTACTTTTATTGTACGAAGGAGGTCCAAAAGTGCCTTTGGCATTGTTTGAAAAGCCATAACCTTCAGTCGGAATACCCAATATATTGGTGTCCAATTTGCCATTGCCATTCTCATCATGAAAAAACACAAATGCGTATTCAGTAGAGGAGAGTGCGCTGAAGGTAACTTTTGCAACCCCTTGTTCTATAGTTACCACTTTCTTTGACACTGCTTTATCTTCTTTCATGAAGGTACTTTCGCTGTCATAGAGTGCAATATAAATTTTGCCTTTGCTATTTTTACAATTCTCAATCGTGATATTGAGTGTATAGTCGGTACTAAAGAGGCTGATTAAAAATAAAAAAAACATGGGTTAAGTTTTGTGGAAATTAAAATAGTACGTCTATACAAAATTAGCCGCAATGTTTGCACTGCGACTAATTTTTTAGCTTTCAGGCTTTGTCCGTAATCATGAATCCTACGCCATGTATGTTTTCTATGCGGACGTGGTTGTCGTCTTTGAAGTATTTGCGCAATTTTGTGATGAATACATCAAAACTACGCCCGAGAAAGTAGTCATTTTTGCCCCATATTTCTATCAAGGCTTCTTCACGCTTGAGTATCGAGTCTTTGCGCATCAAGAGCATACGCAAAATGTCGTTTTCTTTGGAAGTGAGGCGGCGCACGTCATCTTTGTAGGTAAGTTCTTGTAATTGCCCATCAAAAGTGTATTGCCCTATTTTGAAAATATAGTTTTCATGAGGCTCATGGGCGTGTGAGGTACGCTTCAAGATGGCTTTTATACGCAAAAGGAGTTCTTCCTCATTGAAGGGCTTGGTGATATAGTCGTCTGCCCCAATTTCAAAGCCTTCCACTTTGTCCTCTTTCAAGGATTTGGCAGTAAGGAACAGGATAGGCACGTGCTTGTCGGCAGTGCGTATATCTCTGGCAAGTGTGAAGCCATCTTTTTTGGGCATCATCACATCAAAGATACAAACATCAAACGGCTGTCGTTTGAATTGACTAAGTCCTTCTTCTCCATCTCGGCAGAGGGTAACATCAAAGTTCTCGAGTTCGAGATAGTCTTGAAGGATATTGCCCAAATTCGTGTCATCTTCGGCAAGTAATACTTTAATTTTTTTCATGGTTGAATGCAATAATTTTATACGCTGTTTTGCTTAATTCATAGGTAAAAAAATTTCAAATCGGCTGCCTTTTCCAAGCTCACTGTGGAGTAGCACTTGTCCTTTGTGTGCCTCCACCATCATTTTCACGTAGGCAAGTCCAAGTCCAAAGCCTTTTACATCATGCACGTTGCCTGTGGGTACTCTATAAAATTTTTCAAAAACGTGCTTTTGCTTGTCTTTGCTCATGCCTATGCCGTTGTCTTCTACAGCTATGATGACTCCTTCGGGGTTATTGTAGGTACTTACTGTGATTTCTGGGGCTTCTTGGGAGTATTTATTGGCATTATCGAGCAGGTTGGCTATCACATTCGTAAGATGAATGGTATCGGCATGGATTTGATTTTGGACTGCATTCAGGTAGCATTTGATTTGTCCGCCTTTGGCGCGTACTTGCAAATCAATCGTATTGATGGCATCTTGAATGAGGTCATGGACATTGGTAAGGCATTTTTGGAGTTTGAAATCTCCTTTTTCGATGCGGGCTATGCGGAGGACTTGTTCTACTTGGTTTTGTAATTTATCATTTTCTTCGTGGATTACGCTGGCATAGTGGATTATTTTGACAGGATTGTGCAATATCTGTTGTCTTTTCAGCATATTGCTGGCAAGTGAGATGGTGGCTATCGGTGTTTTCAATTCATGGGTCATGTTATTGATGAAGTCATTGGTCATTTCCGATACTTTCTTTTGTTTCCACATAGTATATATCGTATAACCAAAGCACGCCATCACACACACTATCAGCACTATAGAGCCTATGAGCATCCAACCCATTTGTGCATATATATATCCAGATTTTCCTGAAAAAGTAAGTCTAATTTCTGCTTTTTTTGGATTTTTTACAAGATGGTCTATGCAAATGCTGTGCATATTTTCCTTGCCTGCCGTATAGCAAACGGATACGAACTCTTTTGAATTTTTGTCCAAAACGTCTAAACAATAAGGTAGCAATATTCTATGTCGTGTAAGTTCATCACGAACGAGCGAATCCAAACGACTTTTGTACTTAAGGTTTTTTAAGACACAGTGGGTTTGTATTTTTTTATTTTGAAGTTTCTCTACAAGTTCAGCAATGGCTATGGAGTCTTCTTGGAGCTTACGCACAATGCTTGAGGTCGCCATCATGATGCGATGGTCAAGCTGGTCGCTTTGCAGTTTGGCGGAGTGCAATATCCAGTTGATTTGTAGGATAACCAAACCAAGTAAAGAAAAAGCTGAAATAGCAATGATGAGTACGATTTTATTTTTTCTCATATTGCAAAAATACATAAAAAGTCTTGACATGATAAGCACCGAATCTTTGTTTTAACAGTTTAATAACTATTTTTTGTTCCTGCGAAAAAAAAATAATGTTGTGGTAATTGAAGACCTTAACAATCATTGAAAATAAGAGGCAAATTATTAAAACTCGTTTCTTAGAAAGTTATTACGGAAATAAAGGCTGTAGAATAGGCTTCCAGCCTGTTTATCATTTGAAACAACAGGCTTTCAGCCTGTTCTACAGTTTTGCCTCCGCAATAACTTTCGAAGAATCTAAAACACTTACCCAATTTTGAACTGATGAGTATTTTTGGATTAATACTGAGAGTTTAATTATTTAATAATCAATTACTTATAAATCTCTATTTAGTCATCAGCCCAAAGAATCATAGGATTAAATTTATAACCTTAAAAATTTGGATATTATAAAAAAATAAAGTAACTTTGCAAAAAATTTAATAATAACTTTATGAACAAGTACACCCGTACAC
>JAAFJK010000806.1 GCA_013298105.1 Cytophagales bacterium | reverse complement strand
GAGAGCAAAAAATAAAGTCATTCGAATTAGAAAAAATACAAGCCGACCCTGTTGTTTTGGATATGACAAGTATAGAAATTACGCATGTGATTGCTTTACTTTTTCAAACAGGTTATTTGACTATCAAACAAGTTATTCGCAAGAAAATGACAGAAGTGTATCGCTTGGGCTTCCCGAACACAGAAGTAAAACAGGCATTTTCACAATATATCTTATCAGATTATATGCAAAATGCTTTAGATTTAAATAAAATCAAATATTCCTCGCCTATGCGTGATGCACTTGAGAACAAAGACTTTCCTGCCATTCAGCAGATAGCGCAAGCCGTGTATGCCTCCATAGTGTATCAACTCCACGAAAGGAAATCTAAAGACAACACCCAAACCAAAGATGAAATAGAAAAAGCCACCGAAGCTGAATCCGAACTGATGCGCAAAGAGATGTTTTATCACTCGCTTTTCCATGTCTTGATGAATGCGACAGGCTTCAGAACTGAATCCGAAATTTTGACAAACTTGGGCAGGATAGATATGGCAGTAGAAACAGACGAAACGTTGTATCTTTTTGAGTTCAAAGTAAACGAAAGTGCAGAAATCGCTTTTGACCAAATTATGAATAAAGGCTATGCGGAAAAATACCAAACGACTGACTATGAAATTTTTGCAGTGGGCATCAACTTCTCCACAGAAATACGCAATATTGAAGCCCTTGCCTACCGAAAGCTGAAGTAAAAAAAGCTCCCAGCCCTAAAGGGAGGAGAAATTAATGCTCAACTCTCAACTATCATCTCTCAACTCTCAACAAATCAACTTTCATCTCTCAATGTGCAAACCCTTCCACTTGGTTCACAAGATTTTGAAACATTGCGACAACGTGATGCGCTGTACGTAGATAAAACCGAATATGTGTTGGACATCATTCGACAACCTACTTATATGTTCTTTTCGCGCCCCCGCAGAATGGGCAAGTCTTTGCTGTGCAGTACGCTGAAGTGTGTGTATGAGGGTAGGCAAGGTTTATTTGAAGGACTTTATATCTATGACAAAATAGATTGGGAAGCTATCCAATGTCCAGTGATTCATATTGACTTTAGTCGTGTGGACACTAAAAATCTGGAAATGGGATTGCAACTTCACATGGAATTGTTGGCAAAAAAATTTCAAGTAGAATTGAAACGAGATTATGAAGGCAATGCCATTTTTCAAATCTTATTAGAAACTTTATCCCAAAATGGTAAGAAAGTAGTGGTTATCATAGATGAGTATGACAAAGCCTTGAATGATTATATAGATGACAAAGAAAAATTTGAAAAACAAAGAGAAATTTTGCGCAATTTCTATGGCATACTGAAGCCTTATGACAGTAAGTTAGAAAAAGTATTCCTGACAGGTGTTTCTAAGTTCGGAAAAGTGTCTATTTTCTCACAACTGAACAACATTACAGATTATAGCACTTACGAAACATATTCGACTATGTGTGGCTATACACAAACTGAATTAGAACATTATTTTGCAGACTATATCATGGATACTACCCAAAAATTAGAAATATCCAAAGAAATCCTCTTACAAGAAATGAAGCGTTTTTACAATGGTTATTCTTATGATGGTGTAACGACCGTTTACAATCCCTATTCGGTTTTGAATTTTTTTAAGTTACAAGATTTTCGGAATTATTGGTATGATACAGGCACGCCGAATATACTTGTAAAAGGTTTGCAAGAGCAAAAAATACAACCTTTTGAGTTAGAAAAAATCCAAATCCAAGACCAGTTTTTAGATGCCGCAGATATAGACAATATGTCTGTCATCTCCCTTTTGTATCAAACAGGTTATCTGACCATCAAAGCCAAAATACGTAAAAAATTACGATTTATGGTTCGTTTGGGCTTCCCCAATGCAGAGGTAAAAGAAGCCTTTTCCCAATATATCCTGAGCCATTACATTCAAAAAGGCATAGATAAAACCTCTGTTAAATACTCCTCGCCCATGCGCGATGCCCTCGAGAACAAAGACTTTCCTGCCATTCAGCAGATAGTTCAAGCCGTTTATGCCTCCATAGTCTATCAACTCCACGAAAGGAAATCTAAAGACAGCACCCAAACCAAAGACGAGATAGAAAAAGCGATTGATGCTGAATCTGAACTGATGCGCAAAGAGATGTTTTATCACTCGCTTTTCCATGTCTTGATGAATGCGACAGGCTTCAGAACTGAATCCGAAATTTTGACAAACTTGGGCAGGATAGATATGGCAGTAGAAACGGACGAAACGCTGTATCTTTTTGAGTTCAAAGTAAACGAAAGTGCAGAAATCGCTTTTGACCAAATTATGAATAAGGGCTACGCGGAAAAATACCAAACGACTGATTATGAAATATTTGCAGTGGGCATCAACTTCTCCACAGAAATACGCAACATTGAAGCCCTTACCTACCGACAGCTGAAGTAACTAAAAATATCTTTCTAAATGCACAAAAAAGCGCACTTATGCGTATATTTGCGCATCATGAATATCGAGGATACTTTAACACAACACATCAAAAATGCCTTGCAGACGCTTTTTGGCTTGCAAGACGCGACTATCACGCTACAAAGCACTTTGAAGGATTTTGAAGGCTCGCATACCTTGTTGCTTTTCCCTTATCTCAAGCCCTTACAAAAAAAGCCTGAAGAAATCGGACAGGCAATAGGCGACTATCTGGTAGGCAAGGCGGGCGTGGTAGGCAAGTACAATGTCGTGAAAGGTTTTTTGAATCTTTCTCTTACACAAGAAGCGTGGTTTGCTTCATTTGAGGCTATGCGCCAAAATCCAACGTTTGGCAACTTGCCTGCCAGACCGCAAAAGGTCATGGTAGAATTTTCTTCGCCCAATACCAATAAACCCCTGCATTTGGGACACCTGCGCAATATTTTCTTGGGCTGGTCGCTCTCCCAGATTTTGGAAGCGTGTGGCTATGAGGTCATCAAAGCAAACCTTATCAATGACAGAGGTATTCACATCTGCAAATCTATGCTTGCCTATCAAAAGGCAGGCAAGCCTGAAACGCCCGCCTCAAGTGGCATCAAAGGCGACCATTTGGTAGGCAAGTATTATGTAGCTTTTGACAAGGCTCTGAAGCAAGAACTCGCACCCATGATGCGCGAAGTGCTTGAAAATCAACGTTTAGATATTTTTACGGAAGCTGAAAAAATAACCCTACAAAATGCGTTGAAAAAAATAGAAGACCTCAAAAAGCCTTTTGCCCAAGCCTTTGCTGAAATAACCTTAGTAGAATTTGAAAATCTTGCACCCGAAATTTTGGAAAAAGCTAAAGAAACTTTACAAACCCAAAAAGGATTCAAGGCTTTGTCCAAAGATTTAGAAAAAGGTGAACTTGCCAAAAAAATAAAAAACCTTGCCTCCCTCGAAGCCAAAACAGAAGAAGAAATAGGAAACATCAAAGAAATCGTACAAGCTAAAACTGTCCTTATGCAAGAAGCCCAAAAAATGCTTCAGGACTGGGAGGCAGGCAAGGCAGAGGTTATCGAGCTTTGGAAAGAGATGAACGGCTGGGTGTTTGAAGGATTCAAGCAAAGTTATGACAAAATAGGCGTTCGCTTTGATAAAATTTACTACGAATCCAACACTTATCAGCTTGGCAAAGACATAGCTCAAGAAGGTTTGGAAAAAGGCATTTTTGGCAAAGAACCCAATGGTGCAGTGAGTATTGACTTAACGGCTGAAGGATTAGACAAAAAAGTGGTGCAGCGTGGAGATGGTACCTCTGTCTATATCACACAAGATATGGGAACTGCCGACCTGAAATTTCAGGATTTTGGCATCGATAAATCGGTGTATGTAGTAGGCAATGAGCAGGATTATCATTTCAAGGTGCTTTTCAGCATCATGAAAAAGCTCGGCAGAAGCTATGGCGAAGGTATGTATCATCTTAGCTATGGTATGGTCGAGCTTCCGCATGGCAAAATGAAATCGCGTGAAGGCACTGTAGTAGATGCAGACGACCTCGTAACGGAGATGGAGCGCATAGCCGAAGAAAAAACTAAAGAACTTGGTAAAATGGAAAACTTACCTGCCGAAGAATTAGCAAAACTCTATGAAACTATTGCGCTTGGGGCTTTGAAATACTTTTTGCTGAAGGTAGAACCTAAGAAAACGATGCTTTTCAATCCTGAAGAATCCGTGAATTTTCATGGAGATGCCGCGCCTTTTGTGCAATATAACTATGCGCGTATTCAGTCTATCTTGCGCAAAGCTGAGCAAGACCAAGTACAGTATGGGCAGGCAAGTTATGCTAACTATAAGACTATGCACGCTTCAGAGGCAGATTTGATAGCGATACTCCTTACCTTGCCTGCCAAAGTGCAGGAGGCAGGCGAGCAGTATGCGCCCTCTGTCATAGCCCAATATAGCTATGAAGTAGCAAAAGGTTATAGCAGATTTTTTGCAGATTGTTCTATATTCAAAGCCGATACAGCCGAAGCTCGAAGCTTTAGGGTAGCCCTTTCTGCCCAAACTGGCTACACACTGAAGTTTGTTTTGAGGCTTTTGGGTATAAAAACTCCTGAAAGAATGTAGTTTTTAATTATTTTTTTGTATATTTGCCTCAAGTTAAAACCACATTGTATTATGGTAGATTTTCTTGTTGAAGAACCTTTTACTGAAGAATCGTTTGTTGAAGAATCCCTTGCAGAAACTCTGGGCTTTGAAGAAAAATATGACCTTGTTCACGAAACAGAGGAGACGGCTATCTATGCGCATACGATTTATTATG
>JAAFJK010000106.1 GCA_013298105.1 Cytophagales bacterium | reverse complement strand
AATCCTGCCAATACACTTGCAGTCGAAACGCAATATTATGTAGAGGTAAGCGCGGGCGCTATCCAAGACCTTGCCAGCAATAATTTTGCAGGTATCATAGGCAATAGCTCGTGGAGATTTACTACCCTTGACAATAACGCGCCTACCCTTGTAAGTTTGAACCCTTCGAATGGAAACACTACAGTATCGCCCAATGCCAATTTTGTGATGACCTTGAGCGAAAATATCCAAAAAGGTGCAGGAAATATCACCATCAAACGCTCAAGCGACAATGGCGTGATTGAAACTATCAATGTCTTGGCTACAAACATTACTGTAGCAGGCACAGCCATAACCATCAATCCTTCGAATGACCTTGCCAATGGCGTACAATACTACATAGAAGTAAGTGCGGGCGCTATCCAAGACCTTTCGGGCAATAACTTTGCGGGATTCGTGGGTAATGGTACGTGGCAGTTTACGACTTCAGACACTACTGCACCTACACTCGTGAGCCTCTTGCCTGCCAACAACGCCGTAAATATCCTTACTACCGCCAATTTAGTGATGACATTCAGCGAAAATATGCAACGTGGTTCGGGTAATATCAGCATCAGGCGCGTAAGCAACAACGCCATAGTGGAAAGCATAGATGTTACGAGTGCGAGCTTGAGCATAGCGGGTGCGGTCGTTACCATCAATCCTGCGGCTGACTTTGAGTTGGGTGTGCAGTATTTTATAGACATACCCAATGGCGCGTTGAAGGATTTGGCAAACAATAATTTTGCGGGATTCACTACGAATACAGAGTGGAGATTTACTACTCAAGCCCCTGTAGATGCCACTGCGCCACTCCTCGTAAGCACTGCACCTATCAACAATGCAACCGCCTTTGCGGGTGCGGGCAATCTTGAGATGACCTTCAACGAAAATATCCAAAAAGGTACAAACGGTAGTATCGTGATTCGCAAATTAAGTGATGGCACTTCGGTAGAAACTTTTGGCATCAGTAGCTCACGCATTACGATAACGGGAAGTATTGTTACAATTAATCCTGTAAATGATTTGACTTTTAACACAGAATTTTATGTGGAAGTGAGCAATGATTACTTTAGGGATTTGGCAGGCAATAACTTTGCGGGACTTTCAGGCAACAGTGCATGGAGATTCAAAACAGACTTCAGCACTGCTATAGAAGACAATGGCTTGAGTGGTTTTATCCAGCTTTATCCGAACCCTGTAACTTCTACCGCTACGCTATCGGTAGGAGAGGGGCTTATACTCAAGCAGGTGCAGGCAAGTGTGATAGATGCTAAAGGGGCTACAGTCCGTACAGAAGAATTTGCTACGCTTTCCGAAACACGCTCGATGGACTTCAGTACCTTGCCTGCGGGCAAATACCTACTCCAGCTCAGGGTAGGCAAGGCGGTAGTCGTGAAGCCTTTTGTGAAAGTGCGGTAGGCAAGTTGCCTAAAAATACCCAACCTACACCCGCTTGGGTGTAGGTTTCAAATAGGTTTTTCATTCATTAACAAGTCATTAACAGCCCTTTGACAGTTTATTAACAAACTCCTTTCACAAAACGCCGTAAATTTGTAAAGAAAATGAATTTAAACATTTTAACGAAATAATTTCTATGAAACGTACTCTTTTATTGTCATTCGCTTTGATGCTTTGCTTGGTTGGTTATCAAAAAGCATCTTCCACTGTAATCCCTGTGATTTCAAACCTCTTTGGTGCGGTCTGGAGCTGGGAAAAAACAGAACACAAATTTGGACAAATACCACAGGGAAAACCTGCTAAAGTAACCTTCAAATTCAAAAACACAGGCGATGAGCCTTTGGTTATCACAGCCGTAAGTCCTTCTTGTGGTTGCACTACGCCTACTTATACCAAAGAGCCTATCATGCCTGGAGAAGAAGGATTCGTAACAGCAGAATACAATGCGGCTTCTGCGGGTGCATTTACCAAGACTATCGGTGTAACAAGCAACGCCAA
Organism: Cytophagales bacterium; assembly: GCA_013298105.1. Taxonomy (GTDB): domain Bacteria; phylum Bacteroidota; class Bacteroidia; order Cytophagales; family Microscillaceae; genus RDXI01. The sequence continues at coordinate 1,855 of JAAFJK010000106.1, read as the reverse complement.
CACAGCTGCTACGCTTACTATCTCAGGCGAGGTAGTAGTAGCAAAACAATAATCACATTCAAAAAATAAAAAAAGGCTGTCCTTTCAGGATAGCCTTTTTTTTGATAAAATCATCAAATCTCATGCGTGTCATCACTCAAATCAATCACGAACAGATAGCCATTACGCTTTTTGCGTGGAATCAAAAATATATCCTCAAATACGAACTCGAAAACCTTGAGCAGACCTATAAAATCCGCGAACTTGATACGGCAGGCGAGGCAGATGTAAAACGCATAGCCACAGAGGAGGCATTTTTAGAGAAAGTAATGGCACGTTTTCAAGCCATGCAAAACGACTGGAGCGAGGCTTTGATGTAGCACAGGCAGCCGCCTGTGTCTAAAATACAGCTTGCCTGCCCCTACAACTCAAAATGCAGTCCTCCAAAAAAGTAAATGCCTGTGCTATCTGCATTAAAAAATTCGTTTGTGCGTTGATTGAATACGTTGCGAATATTCAAATAAAGGCTTGTATTGGGAACTATCTGAAAATTTACTTTCAGGTTCACAAGTGGCTTGCCTGCTATTTTATCTACGCCCGCCTTATCTTTGTAGCGAGCATCTAAGTTTTGGTATGCATAGTATTTGTAACTTGTAAAAAAGTACGTATTCAAGTTAAGGTATAACTTTCGTGGGATAGCTTCATAGTTTGCTGTAACACCTCCAAAAAGCGTAGGCATTCCTGTATCGACTTCTTTTTTACCTACAAAAGAATTGATATTGTTCTCGGCTGGATTGGTAGCAAAAATAGCTTTTTCTGTATTATTGTAAGGGGAGGAGTTTCGCAGTTGCATCTGTTGGTAGGTAAGGTAAGGACGAATATTTAGCTTATCAAGCAGCCAATTCAATGAAACTGTAGCCCCAAACTGTCGTGTAACGAGCGGAATATTGTAAGTAGCAAAAGGCTGAATGAGATAGTTTTTATTATTTACAGTCCCTGTATAGGCATCACCATAGAGGAAGTTTGCATAATTCTGGGTGGTATTATAAAAAGCCTCTATATTTAGTTGTAGGTTTTCGCGCAATATAGAGCGATAGCCTAACTCAAACATATTCATCTTAAGCAATTTTAAGTTTTTATTACCTGATAACTCTATGGCAGTAAGTGGATTTTGTCCAACTTCTAAAAACCTATCTGCATAAGTAAATAAAATATTTGCAGAACGATTGGCACGCGCATATACTATACGGATAAGGTTATATTCATTGATTTTGTAGCTTGCCGAAAAGTTATAAGACAAATTAGGTTTGTCAGGATAGTTGAAAATATCTACCCGAAGGGCAGTCGTTAGCCTCAATTTACCCTGTAATAACCCCGCATAATCAAATCGTAAAAAAGGCGCAATGGTACCAATATTTCTTCGTCCATTGAACTGTCCTGTTTTGGCAACAACATCTACATAAGGTGTATCGTCATAAATGCCTTCACGAAAATTTGTGCCTACTTCAAGAGAAGCCTTTTTGATACGAATGTCATAAGAAACAACGCCATCTAAGGTCGTAAAATCCCATTTTTGCCCCAAAACGCCTAAACCTTCTTCTTGAGTGCCTTGCTGATACGAAATTTGGGCGCGAAGACGGTTATATTGCACAAAAATATCGGCATATCTACTTTGGGAAGTAGAGGTAGTAAGCGGCGTGGCAAAGTTTTCAGAATATGCTTTTTGTACCCTTGAGTCTTGTGCGCCAAGCGAGAGCCTCATTTGCAGGTTTTCGTTGGGTGTATAGTGCAGGAAAGCATTGTAGCCATACTTTTGCATGGACTGTTCAGGGGAAGGATAGGCATTGCCGAGTGCATTTCTCTTCAAAATCGTATC
>JAAFJK010000190.1 GCA_013298105.1 Cytophagales bacterium | reverse complement strand
CATTGCTTACTATGCGGAGGTAGCGCAACGCTTTTAGGACAGACACACTTGTCAAAAAACTAAAAGTCCGCTTGTCGGCACTTTCCAACTCCACTTCTAAAGCCTGTAGCGTTTTAATCTGTAAAATATCTGCCAATACCTCGCCCAAATCCATGACGTGGGTAGGCAAGGTGCGTTTTGCCTCATAGTCTTCGAGGGTAGGAAAGTAGCGAAGTTCTAAAAAACTCCCCGAACTGTAAGAAGATATGAGCTGTAATCCAAACATTTTGGGGTGCTGTTTGGCAAAAAACAATAAAGACATGGGAGGTTTGAGGTTTGAAGTTTGAGATACGAACTATTTAGCCGTCTGCCCCGAAGCATAGGCAGGGGGCTAAATAGTTCTCTTATTTCTTAAGTGAGTGCCAGAGATAACGGCAGGCAAGACTTCGGTTGGGTTTCCAATTTTCGGCAAGGGCGAGCATTTCTTTTTTAAGTTCCTTGCCTGCCAAAGTGAGGTTATATAGCTTTTTAATGGCATTTTGAATCCCCAAATCATCAACCGAAAATACATCTGGTCGTTGCAAAACGAATATCAACAGCATTTCTACAGTCCACTTGCCTACCCCTTTTATTTGAGTAAGGTGTTTGATGATTTCTTCATTCTCCTTGCCTGCCAATGCCTGATAATCTATGCCATAGCTAATATGAAACTCTGCAACGGCTTTGAGATAGCTTGACTTTTGGCGCGAAAGACCTACTGCACGCAAAACTTCTGTATCCAACCCTGCCAAAACTTCGGGCGTAGGATATTGTGCCTCAAAAAGAGCTAAAAACCGATTAAATATCGTATCTGCCGCTTTTACAGAAAGTTGCTGGCTTACTATAGACTCAAGCAAAGCCACATAAACATCTTGCTGAGGCAGAAGGGCAGGCAAGTCTATCTGTTCGGTAAGGTCTTGTAAAATTTTATCTTGGGGAAAAAGCATATATCAAAAACAATTTAGACTTCAAAAATAGGTAAAAAAAAAGCAAAAAAAAGCCCCTCTTGGGGCTTTTTTTATTCGGTTCTCTGACAATCTTTTATTCTTCTACTGGAGTTATGTCTATTTTTTCGATTTTTTCAGTTTTTTTGGAGTCAATTTCTATCTCCTCACCTTGTTTGTTCATGATACTATATTGACTAAGCCCAAAAGCGACATCTGCTTTCAACTTCACTCTGCGCCTATACTTAAAAAACCATTTTGCTTGGCGCGAAAACCAACCGCCCTTTGTAAAGTATGCATACAAATAGGGGTGAAGCGTAATCGTAAACCCTTTTTCATTTTGCTTTGTGATGAGGTATTCCACCAATTCCTCTATCGTATCTTCAATCAAAATACTTGCCCCTATAGTACCTGTCCCGCTACAAGTAGGGCAATTTTCTTGCGTGATGATATTCATTTGTGGTCTTACCCGTTGGCGTGTGATTTGCATGAGTCCAAATTTTGAAAGAGGCAAAACCGTATATTTGGCTCTTTCAGTTTTCATCTCATCACGCATTTTTTGGTATATCTGCCTTTTGTGGTCAGGCGAGCGCATATCAATAAAATCAATCACAATGATACCGCCCATATCGCGTATGCGGAGTTGTCGGGCTACTTCTGCCGCCGCCTCGAGATTTACGCGGAGGGCAGTTGTTTCGAGGTCTTGCTCATGTCCTGCTTGAGTACCGCTATTCACATCTATCACGTGCAATGCCTCTGTATGTTCAATCACAAGATAACCGCCACTGGGCATACTGACGATTTTGCCAAAAAGCATCTTGAGTTGTTTCTCTAATCCAAACTGCTCAAATATTTTGGTTTTGGCATTGTAGAGTTTTACGATTTTTTCTTGGGTAGGCGAGATACTACGCACAAATTGTTTTACATCATCATAAGTCGTGCGGTCGTCTGTCCATATCGTATCAAAGTTATCATTGAGCATATCGCGCAACATGGACGAAGCACGATTCATTTCTCCTATGATTTTATCTTGGGGCTTTGCTTCCGCAAGTTGGCGCATACCTTGTTCCCACTTTTCTACAAGTAGTATCAGGTCGCGACTAAGTTCCTCGACTTCCCTGCCCTCTGCTACAGTCCGCACGATTACGCCAAAGTTAGGTGGTTTTACGGCAGAGATGAGCTTGAGGAGTCTATTTCGTTCTTCTTTGCTGACTATCTTTTTGGAGATATTCACAGAGTTCGAGAAAGGCACCAAGACCACATACCTGCCTGCAAGTGAGATGTCGCAGGAGAGCTTATAACCTTTTGTGCCTATGGGTTCTTTGATGATTTGGACAAGGATTTGGTGGTTTTTTTGAAGAACTTGGCTTATTTTACCAAATTTATCCAATTCATTGTCCATTTTCCAGCCTGTAAGTCGGAGGGGCGGATTCTTTTGCGTCATCACTGCCCGCACAAATTTATTCAAAGATGGAAAGCTCGGTCCGAGGTCGCTATAAGGCAAAAAACCATCTTTCTCATGTCCAATATCGACAAAAGCAGAGTTCAGCCCTGGGGCTGTTTTGCGCACTACACCCAAATATATATCGCCTACCGTAAAGTCTGTAGCAAGTTCTTCTACATGATATTCTACGATACGTTTATTGTTCAGCAACGCGATACGTTGTCCTTTTTGGGTGGAGGTAATGACTAATTCATTACTCAAAGTAGTAAGTATTTGGTTGTGCAGTTGCCGAGAAAAAGCACAATAGCTTATAAATACGTGAACCACAGTTTTATATACTGTGTAAGACCTTGACTGGGCAGGAGGCACAGCCTTGTGGCACGAAAGCATATCGGCATACAATCATGGCACACGCCACGCATAGCACAGGCAAGTAAAGTATCTGTAGTATTGACTGACTGAAAGGCAAAAGCTCAGGTAGGCAAGCTCCTGAAGATAAATGCTTTATCGTTATTCCTCATGCCATGATTTATTTCGTACAACAACCACACGGGCGATACTTATTTTTTGGCTATTTGATATACAGATAAGCGAATATAAGGTTACTGATGCTTATAAGGGCAGGCAAGGTACAGAAAGATTTACGATTTTAAGAAGTTTAGAATCGTAAATCTTACAGCAAAAATCGGCTTATTTTTTCTTATGACGATTCTTTCTTAGACGCTTTTTACGCTTGTGAGTGGCAATTTTGTGTCTTTTACGTTTTTTTCCGCAAGGCATGATAATTAAAAATTTAAAGGTGAAACAATTATTTTTATTGGGGAAGGGGTTGAAGGG
>JAAFJK010000265.1 GCA_013298105.1 Cytophagales bacterium | reverse complement strand
AGGCAATTCGCTTACGACTACGCTAAGTGGTAATGGCACTGCGACTATCACTTGGACAGAAACAGATGCGAATAGTTGTGCTACTACCAATACCTTCAATGCAACGGTTCACCCCTTGCCTACCGCACCCACTTTCGCGCCTACTGCTCCGACTTGTTCGGGAAGTACCGTAACCTATACGGCTACAGGCGGTTCAGGTACGTTTGAGTGGGAATTTACGAATGTGGATAATACCATATCTACCCAAACAGGTGCAACGGCTACTTTCACATGGGGAACTACCGCTACTTCGGTGGGCAGGCAAGTCCGCGTGAGAGAAATAAGCATCGCACCCGCAAATTGCCAAAGTCCTTACTTTACGCAAAGCATCACGATAAATCCCTTGCCTACCAAACAGACCATTGCAGGCGAAACGGCAGTCTGTGTAGGCGAGGTGGAAAGCTACAGCATACCCAATACAGTCGGGAGTTCTTATACTTGGAAAGTAGGTACTACAAATGTAGGCACAGGAAACCCCGCCAATATCACTTGGGCTACAGCAGGTTCTTTCACACTCACAGTAGAAGAAACTAACGCAAACGGCTGTAAACAAATACACGACATTCCTTTCACTGTCATAGTAACACCTTTGCCTACGCCTGTCATTACAGGTACAAATACAGGTATTTGTGCGAATACTACCCATACTTATACAGTGGCGGTACTTAATAATACCAATACGCATACTTGGACTGTTACGAATGGAACTATCAATTCGGGACAAGGCACTGGTAGTATCAGCGTAACGTGGGACAATGTAGCGACAGGCACGATAAGCGTGGTGGAAACTACTCCTCCAGTGGCAAGTTGTGCTGGTACTTCCCCTTTATTTACAGTGAATATGTCAGTAGCACCCGCACAACCTGACATAGCTGGAGCAACCGTAACAGGCAATACAGGTGCGGTTTGTGCCAATTCAGTACATACTTACAATGCAGTCGCACCTGTAAGCGGTACAGATACTTATACGTGGGAAGTTACAGGTGGACAGATAGATGGTACCTTGCCTACCAAATCAGGTGTAGGCTTGGGCAATGTCAGCGTAACGTGGGGAAGCACTGTAGCAGGTACTTTGAAACTTAGACGCATCTCTCCTGCCCCTGCGAGCTGTAGTTCTACAGATGACCTTGTAAATATCACGATAAATCCCTTGCCTACCACCCAGACTATCACAGGCGCAACTACAGTGTGTCAAGGTCAAACTGTAACTTACAGCATACCAAACAACCCTACCAACACTTTCAGATGGACTGTTACGGGAGGCAAGATTATGCCCGCTAACCTCACTACTCAACAAGCCGTTGGTTTGCAGAGCGTGAATATACAGTGGGACAATGCGGTTACGGCAGGCAAGGTAGAATTAGTAGAAACTTCTATCTTGAATTGCGAAGGTGCAAAAATAACGGTTGATGTCATAGTAAATCCTACACCTACCATCACAAGCATCACGCCTGTAGCAAATACTTGCGGTACTTCTGCCGTAAGCTATACCATCACAGGCACAGGACTTACAGGAGCGACTTTTGATTGGACTGTTACAAATGGCTCGCCTGCCGTTACTCCCAATGGCACAAACACGCTCACAATCACTTGGAATGACGTAACCGCGCTCACTACAGGCATTATCAGCATTACGCCTAAAACGGCTTCTTGCACAGGGACGGCTTTTGTACAAAATATCAATATCAATCCCTTGCCTGCCAACCAAACCGTAACAGGCGCGACGGTAGTTTGTTTGAACAGTACCGAAGCCTACAGCCTCACAGGAAGCGTATTAAGCAATTATACGTGGGTTGTAACCTCTACTACAGCAGGTATCGCAAGCCCCGCTTCAGGGACAGGTGCGAGTGCTTCTATACTTTGGCAACAAGTCGGCACAGCTACAGTAGAATTTGAAGAAACTATCTTGGCTACAGGTTGCAAGAAAAAATACAGTCGCGCCATCACTATCAATACCACACCTGCCACGCCTGTCATCACAGGTGGTACTACAGTTTGTCAAAATGGCTCAAGTACCTTTAGCGTAAGCAATCCAAATAACTACACTGTACTTTGGGAGGCACTCACAGGGGGCGCAATCAATGGCGCGAATAACGCCAATACCGTTATGATAGATTGGACAGGTACAGGCACAGGTAGCCTTCGCCTTACACTCTCAGCAGGCAGTTGCTCTGCGAATAGCACCCAAACTGTTACGATTATCGCGCCTCCAAATGTGAATTTTACGCCTATAGCTGCGCAAGTTTGTTTGGGGCAAACGACTACCCATGTCGCACCTGACGCGCCTGCGGGACAAGTCTATGAATATACATGGACTACAAATGGAGGCACTATAGTAAGTGGTGCGACTGCCAAAACACTCGTAACTCGTTGGAATCTAAACAATGGTACAGAATATGTCCGCCTGAAAGTAAAAGTGGTAGGTACAAATTGTGAAGTTACATCGCCCTTGCCTGCCACGCCTACAGATTTGGGTTTTGTAACAGTGAATCCCTTGCCCACCCCTGACGTAACAGGCGATAACCTCGTTTGCCCTTCAGAAGTAGTGAATTATACGACCGCGAATGTAGCTGGCAATACTTATATCTGGTCTGTCATCAATGGCACTGCTGTAACTGCAGGCAATAATGTAACTGTAACATGGAATAGCACCGCAGGGGCAGGCAAGGTCATAGTGATTCAGACCATAACCGCTACAGGTTGTTTGCAATCTGATACGTTGAATGTTACGATTTCGCCCTTGCCTGCCTTGCCTACCTCTCCAGACCGCTCTGTATGTAATCCGCCTAAGACTATAGATTTGAATGCAACTTCAGCAGGGGCTACAAGCTATACTTGGTATGATGCGGCTACAGGCGGAACTGTAGTAGCAAGTACGCAGATTTATTCGCCTAATATCACTACAAATATCAGTTTTTGGGTTTCGGCTACCAATGCGGCGGGTTGCGAAAGTGTCAGGAAAGAAGTCAAAATAGTAGTTAATCCAGCCTCTACAGATTTAGTTATCACGCCTACACTTGTAAATGCAGATAGTTGTGTGGCTTCGGGAGATTCGCCTTCAGGCAAAATAATCCTTGCTTTGCAGGGAAGCAACGCGCCTTATACTTTTGTTTGGACGAAAGCGGGTGTACCTGCCTTTACTGCCACTACCCAAAGTCTGACAGCTATCACACGAGGCGACTACCAAGTTACGATAACAGATGCGGGTGGTTGTACGACTGTAAGCCCTGTTTATACGATTCTTGAGCAGTTGAAAAATTTGCAAGATGCAAAAATAATCCATCAAAATATTGCGCTTACAGACAATCAGCAAATCATCATACCTGAAGGGCTACCAACCAACCTGAAAGCTGAAGGGACAGATGCCGTAAAATTTGAGTGGAAAGATGCCACAGGCGCAGTCATCAGTACAAACCAAACTTATATCTTCACGCCTACTCAACAAGGAGATGCGACTTACACTGTCAAGGTTACGAATGACAGGAACTGTAGCATGACAAGAATAGTGCGCGTGAAAGTAGTGCAGCTTATCACGTATGTACCTAATATTTTCACACCCAATAACGATACTAAAAACGATAAATTGCAAGTTTATGGAAATGGCATAAAATCTGTTAAGTTTAAGGTATATAACAGATTGGGAGAGGTAGTATTTGAAACAGATAAGTGGGTAGAGGGTACAGCGAGTAGCGACACAAATATAGGTTGGGATGGCTTCTATAAGGGTAAACTCCAAGAAGCAGGCAACTATACATGGCTTCTCTCCGTTACATATATCAACGAAACGTCTAAGAAAGAAACAGGTAATGTGTATTTGAAGCAGTAAAAGATTTTTGGTGTCAAAAATTTGGGCAATAAAATTATATTGCCCAAATTTTGTGGTATTATTTGTAACAATAAAAAAGCAATAAACAATGAAAAAAATAACACCTATTTTGACAATGTACTTGTTTGTGGTATTGACATTAACAAACTGTCAAAAACTCGATGTGCCAAAAGATACACCAAGTTGTGTAAAAAAAGAAATCAAGAAAATAAAATCAAAAAGCGTCAGAAATCCGCCTGCGGTTGTTTGGCAGTATGAGTACAATGACAAAATAGTGTACTATATACCTTCTTACTGTTGTGATGCTCAAAGCCAATTATTTGACAGTGAATGTAATCAAATTTGCAGTCCAGATGGAGGCATAACAGGTAAAGGTGATGGTAAATGTGCAGACTTTTTTGCTAAAAGAAAAAATGAATTATTAATTTGGAAAGATGACAGGTAATTTTTTTAAGCGAAGTATAATCAATGAATAACAAAAAAACTACTTGTAAATAATTGGTATGCAATACGATATAAACGGTTTTCACTTCAAATGGGAGGCTGATTTTTCAATAAAAATAGAGCATTATGATAATAATATTGTCATTAAAGCTAATAAAGAAGGTCTTATTTCTTTATCTAAAATGCTTATGGCGATGGCTTCTGAGCAAGTGCCAAATGGATTTCATATCCATTTAGATAGTTACAACGCTTTGGAAGATAATTCTGTAGAAACAATTTTTGAAAAAGATATAAGCGAAAAATAAGCTAATAAACATATAAATATGTTGTATTACACACTTAAAAGAAGATTATCGTTACAAATTCAAACTATTATTTTATGAACGTTATAGAAGAAATACCTGACCATATACTTGAAAAAGCAGTTAGTTTAGCTATAAAAGAGTATGATGAAGCTACCAAATATATGATATTTGGCTCTGAATATCGAGGTGAGGGGCAAGCAGTGTCTGACCTTGTAGATAAGTATGTCTTGCAACTCATGCAAGAGGAAACGACTTTGGAATTATGCAAGACATAAAAGACAGCAACGAGTGGGACATCACTGTACCAAGTGAAGGAGATTTAGAAAGTAAGCTAAGAGCTATAGAACGACAGTTAGCAAATCAAGTGAAAGAGTTTATTTTTATCTTGGATTTGGAAGGCAATAATCTATACAGAGCTAAAGGCACGAATTTTGGTATTTTGAATACAAGAGAATTGCAGGAAGTCCTGACGGGTAGGCAAGTAATCGTGATAACACACAATCACCCCAGCGAAGATTTGAAATTTAGTTTGGCAGATTTAGATACGTTTTTTCAGCACAAGCATATAGCGCAACTGCGCGTTACTTCAGGCACACAAACTGCCATATTGACAAATGAAAACCATAAACTGCCTTACTCAAATGTGAAGATGAATATAAAAATGCCTATATTCAAGCTATTGCGTACAGGTAAAATTACCCAAGATGAGTATGATAAATGGCTTCTCAATACGCTTCCTGTTGAATTAGCACATAAATTACCATTAGAAATAACTTTAATAACCCTATAAAAATGAATGAATTACAGCATTTAGTAGAACAGTTGGCGTTTGCTTTAGCCTCTCATGACATTGATTTAGAGGAGAAAGTGTATTTTCTTGCACCTGAAAAACAATCAGAAGCCAATAAGTTGCTTATTTTTACTAATAAATACGAAAAAAAACTACTAAGCTATTTGTCAAAATTTCAAGTTATATGTACAGATGAAGCGGTAAAAAATGCTTTTGAAAATGTATTACATAATTATCATCAAAAATATGACAATGGGACATGGCGAGATTGGACTTCCGAAGATATGTTATTGCTACTTTTACAAGAAACAGATGCGCTCTCTACCTTGCCTACCGTAGCCTAAAAATATGGATAGCAACGAATGGGACATCACAATCCCAAGTGAAGGAGATTAGAACGACAGTTGGCAAATCAAGTGAAAGAATTTATTTTTGTGCTTGATGCTGATACAGGAGAAGAACTTTATAGAGATAAGGGGACTTTTGATGGTGTATTTGATACATTGGCTTTGTGCAATGTTTTGCAAAGCAGGCGCGTTATTATCATCACGCACAATCACCCAAGCGGAAATCTGACGTTCAGTGTCAAAGATTTAGATTTGTTTTTTGGCAATCAAAATGTGGTAGCGTTAAGAGCAACTTCAGGAATAAAAACAGCTATTCTGAGCAATTATAACAAAGTAAAGCCCTATACCAACACTATCAATAAATTAGTAAGGCAAAAAATTATCGAAAGACTAAGTAAAAAAATAATAAAAGATGACTACAACCTTTGGTATTACACCCTGTTGCCTTACGAACTTGTAACAATATTATCTTTAGAAATAACCCTTATCGAGATATGAGCAATCTACCCGAAATATCAATACCTGAGAACATCATTGAGCAAGCTGTTGAGCTTGCTATGGACGAACATCGTGAAAACACTCGCTACATGATATTTGGTAGTGAGTACAGAGGTGATGCTGAAGAAATAGCAAACCTTGTAGATAAGTATGTCTTGCAACTGATGGAAGAAGAAACTAATGTAGCATTATGCAAGACATAATAGACAGCAACGAATGGGACATCACAATCCCAAGCGAGGGAGATTTAGAAAGTAAGTTAAGGGCTATTGAAAGGCAATTAGCGAATCAACTCAAGGAATTTATTTTTATCTTAGATTTGGAAGGCAATAATCTATACAGAGCTAAAGGCACGAATTTTGGTATTTTGAATACAAGAGAATTGCAGGAAGTGCTGACGGGTAGGCAAGTAATCGTGATAACACACAATCACCCCAGCGAAGATTTGAGATTTAGTTTGGCAGATTTAGATACGTTTTTTCAGTACAAGCATATAGCACAACTGCGCGTTACTTCAGGTAAACAAACTGCCATATTGACAAATGAAAACCATAATAAGCTGTATGCTAAAGAAAAACGCACATTGATAAACTTGCAAAAAATGAAACTTATGAAAAAAGAAATCACACAACAAGAATTTGATGTGTGGCAAATTACAGAACTTCCTGTAGCATTGAACGAAAAATTAGTTTTACAAATAAATTTGATAACACTATGATTTTAGAAGGAAAAACGATAGAAATGATAAGCCTTTTTTCAGTGGCACTTGCTACACATGACATTGATTTGAAAAATCAATTTTTATTATTTGCCCATGAAAAAGCCTCAAACTATGCCCAAACCATTCCTCTGAGCAATTATTATGAGCAAAAATTACAAAAATACATCACTACATTTGATAAAATTCTTACTGACGCTATCATACAAAAAGCCATACAAAATACATTGGATAAAATAGATGAAAAATATGCAAATTATGAAGCATGGACTTCTGAAGATATGTTGCTGTTACTTTTACAAGAATTTGTGAGGCTTTTTCATGCGGAGGAGGTAGGCAAGGAGCAAGAAATCCATCTATCACTGTCTGTAGTTTAGCCAAATACAACTAAAAATATGGTTGTCTGACAATTTTTGTGGAGAAATATCTTTGAGCAAATTAGTCATTCAAAAAACGCCTTCTTTGCTCAATAGGATAGGGTTTTAAACCCTATCCTATTGAGCAAAGAGAGAACCAAAAATACAAACTATTTCCCAAAAAATATTTTTAATGTAGGATTTATCATCTCAAAAACCTACAATCGCTTGATACCTTATTATGAAACTACCCTACAAACAGCTTTATACATTTTTTGGTTTGTGCCTACTTTGGGCAGGGCAGGCAAGTGCGCAAAGCGTAAACTTTACCCAATCCAACCTTGCCCCTGCACAAAGCAACCCTGCTATGATAGGTATGAGCAACCAAACACAAGTGTTACTCAACTACAGGAATCAGTTTATCAGTTCAGGCGTTTCGTATGAAAGTCCTATGGCTACAGTTAGTATGCCTTTTTTTCGCAACAAGACAGACCGAATAGGAGGGGTGGGGCTTACTTTTCAGCAAGACCGCACAGGTACGAACGGAATGTTCACAAAAACAGGAGCTATGCTTTCAGCCGCTTATAATCACGGACTTGGAAGTTCTGAAATAGGACAAAGACACCTAAGTATTGGCTTACAAGGCGCATTTTTTCAGCAACGCATAGACGTAAATGCCCTCAAGTCAGGAAGTCAATGGAACGGAAGTGCCTTTGATGCGAATATACCCATCAACGAAAATTTAGATGTAAATACAAAGGGCTTTGGTAACTTCAACGCTGGGCTAATGTATTATACCTCAGATACTTGCGACAACGTGAGGTCATTTTTGGGCGTTAATTTCCAAAATATCAATCGCCCCAATCTCTCTTTCATAGAAGGTACAAAGTTCAAAGCACCCATTCATTTTACAGCATTGGGAGGCATTACAGTTTTGAATAACGACAAAATCCAACTTATACCCAATGCGCGATACCTCCGCAACGGGCAGGCAAGTGAAATTCGCGTGGGTGCAACCGCTTATTACAAAGCCCAAGCTGACGAATCAAAAAAAATAGGCGTAAGCGCGTGGTATGACAACAATGGCGCAGTAGCGATAGCAGTCGAGTTAAATCAACCAAAATATGTGGTAGGCTTCAGTTATGATATGGCGGCAAGCAATCCACAATCCAGTGTAGGCGCGGCGGCTTGGGAACTTACACTTGGACTGAAAATTGGTAAAAAATGCCGTACCCGCCCTATAGAAACACCTATAGAAGATGTAATATATGATACACTCGTAGTAGAAAAACACAACCCAGATGGCTCAGACAGCACTTATACTGTAGTAGCAAAGCTCAATAGCAAAAAAGAAGTTATCCAAACTGATACCATCAAGCGCGACATGAGAGCCTCCACAAAACTCTTGATACCTACAGATGAAGACCTTATGTTATTCAAAAAAGTAGGCTATTTCTTCTATCGTGATGATGAAATCAATACCGCTACTACCACTTTACTTGAGAATATGGTAGCTACCCTCAAGAAATTCAAAGGCATAGAAATAGAAATCAAAGGACACTCTTGTAACATAGGCACAAAAGAAGAAAATCAAACACTCTCAGAAAACAGAGCCAAACGCGCCCAAAAATTCTTGGTAGATGGTGGCATAGACATCAAGCGAATCAAAATCTTGGGGGCAGGCGATACAGAAGAAATCATGTCCAATAAAATGGAGTACGGGCGTGTCAAAAACAGGCGCGTAGAGTTCAAAGTCCTCAAACGAGGAGATGAAAAATAAAAAGATTGCCGAAAGGCAATCTTTTTTTGTTTCTTATTTATTTAGCTATTTTGAATTTAGCATCTTTGATGACTGCATCAAAGCCTTTGCGGTTGATGCTACGGATAGCTGAAGAAGCAACTTTCAAAGTTATCCATTTGCCAAGTTCTTCTGAATAGAAGCGTTTTTTATGCAAATTGGGTGCAAAAAGGCGTTTGGTTTTGTTGTTGGCGTGCGATACGTTGTTACCAGAACGGGCGCGTTTCCCTGTTAATTGACAAACTTTCATGAGTGAAATCTATTTTTAAAACGAATAAACGTACTTTTGGATTTAGAAGTGCAAAGGTAGGCAAGTTTTTTTAATTTTACAAGAAATGAAGCTATTTTTTTTAAGGGGAGAACCACCCACTATTTTTCGTTTATTTTCACGTTTTTGAGGTTGCGGGCTAAATAGCTATTTTTTTTCTTCTAATTCTTTTATGAAGGCTTTTAGGTCTTCGTCTGTGGGGTTATAGCGTTCTACTTTTCTAAAGTCTGCGAGTGCCTCTTTGTATTTTTTCAGTTCATAATATGCCATGCCGCGCTGATAGAGGGCTTCAGGATTATCAGTTTCGTCTTTGTTTTCTAATACTTTGTTGCAGTCCTTGATAGCCGCCTCAAAATTGCCGAGAGCCTGTTGGTAAACGGCTCTTTCTATATAAAAATCCATATTTTGAGGTTCTTTTTTAATGGCTTCATTCACAGCCTCGAGCGCACCTTTATTGTTGGCAGATTCAAATTCTATGCTTCCAAGTACGCTATAAAAGTCTGCATCTGTTTTATCGCTTTGGGTAATGGCGATGTTGATTTGTTTTTTTGCTTCTATGAACTCTCCTTTTTCTTGGTGTGCAATGGCTCTGAAATAGGCTATATCCACCTTATGCGCACCTCTGTCAAGATTTTCTGCTTTTTGCAAATACATAAAGGCATCTTCGAGCTTGCCAATAAAAAGTGAAACTTTGGCTTTGAGTACCGCATTTTTGGCGTGCAAGCTGTCTAACATATTGCATTTGTCTATCTCTGCCCACGCGCGATTGGTTTCTCCCGATATTATCAAGGCTTCGGTACGGTCTTGATGTCCTTTGAGGCGTACAGAATCTGCAAGATATTGGGGGAGTTTGATGATATTGAGGGCGTTGCCCAAAAGAGGTACAGGCTCACCTTCATAGTTTTTTTGCGTTATCAGCTCTGGGGTAAGATACAAGGCTTCCAAGATGTCTTCCTTAGCTTCTTTTGCCTTGCCTGCCGCAAAGCGCACGATGGCGCGGTCATAATACACAGGGGCTACAAACTCGCCTGCCTGTCCATACACATTGCGCAACAAGATGATGGCAGAGTCTAACTTTATCAACGCATTCTTGTTGTCTTTGAGTTTGAAGTAAGTCTTGCCTGCCATATAGTACAGTTCGGGGTGTTCTGCCTGTTGTGGGTAGGCAAGTATATCTATAGCATTTTTATAGTCTTGTTTTTCATAATAAGCCATACCCCAAAAGAGAAAGTCGTTTTCTTTCATTTGAATTTTCTTCTGTTTTTGGGTATTGAATAATTCTATGGCTTGGTCTTCTTTTTTT
>JAAFJK010000231.1 GCA_013298105.1 Cytophagales bacterium | reverse complement strand
CGTGTTTAATCTGTGTTTAGTATATTTACGTTTTTATAGGTAGGCAAGATTTTTGTTTTTGATAAATTATGCGCAAAAAAATATTTCTTTTGGTCTTGCTTATAGGCTGTTTGGGTAGGCAAGCACATTCTCAAGCCTGCTTCAATGCCAATGTGGTGCGTGGTTGCGCTCCGCTTACGGTTACGCTCTCGGACTGTAGCGGTGGGACGAATACCGCCTACAAATACAGCCAATCGGAGGGGTTTGTGCAACGCAATTTTAACACTTATCCTATACCTGGCAAGTACGCCATTACCCAAATCACACAAAACGGAGGTGTAGGCGACAGCCTCCGCAAATCGGACTACATAGAAGTCTTGCCTACGCCCATACCCGTTTTTGAGGTGCGTATGTGTGCGAATAAGCGCGTTTCATTGAATATCACTGATACACAATATGAGCAGTGTTTGGTGGATTGGGGCGATGGCACAGCTATAGAAACTGTCAATAAAGGGGCTAATCCTCTTCAGCACTTTTACGCAGGTACAGGCAGTTACGCGCTGAAAGTGAAAGGAAATTATGTGCCTGGTGGCTGTGGGGCAGAAAAAGCCTTACTCATCAATCCTGTCAATGACTTGCCTGCTCCCGCTATGGAAAGCATCACCGCCAACATACGGAGTGCTACAGCAGGCGCAATCACGATACGCCTCCAGACACGCCCCGATTTTGATTATGAAATATTCCAAAATGCCTCACCTATTCCACTCGCTACTTTTGTGGGCATCAATGGCATCATTACCAAAAACATAGAAAATATCAATACAGAAACTTCTCTTTGTCTGAAAGTAAAAACGCTTGATAAGTGCGGTACTTCTGCCGAATCTGAAGCCATCTATTGCCATATTCCGCTTACAGTAACGGCTCAAGATGGCAAAAATACGCTTACTTGGATTCCGTACAGTGGTGGCGTACCTACAGGTGCTTTTCAGCAATACACACTTTATAAGAATAGCCAAGCCTTTCAAATCCTTACTGATGCAGGGCAGGCAAGTTTGGAAGACCTGAATGTTACGTGCAAAGAAAATTATTGCTATCAAATTGTGGCGGACTTTTCAACACCCACTTTTAACTTTACCACTGGTAGCAATACGGAATGTGTGAATGCGTTTTCTACCCAAATACCTCCCAAAGTAGCACACCTGAACGCTACCGTAGAAACGCCCCGAAGCATACGCCTTTTTTGGGAAGCAGAAAATGAACCGCGCATCACACAATACGAAATCAAGCGTGATGGGACAAGCCTCGTAAGCCTCTCAAATGTAGAAGAATTGCTTGATGGCGATTTGAAATTGGACAAAGCCTTTTGCTATGAAGTCCGCTACACGAATATATGCGACAATCAAGCGGCATGGGCTGTCAAGGTCTGCCCCACTTATTTGTATGCCTTGCCTGCGGAGGGGGGGAAACCGCGCCTCGCGTGGACTGCTTACCAAAATCCTGACAATCAATTAGAAGGCTATGTTTTGCAAAAATTGAACGAACAGCAACAAGTCTATCAAGAAATAACCTTGCCTGCCAGCACGCTCGCATACACCGACAGCGAAGCCAAAACAGACAGGCAAATCATGCGCTACCGCATCAAAAGTATCATAGAGGCAGGCAAGGACATCACAAGCCTTTCGAATGTGGTGGAGTTTACACAAAAATTTCGTTTATTTTTCCCGACTGCCTTCACACCCAATAGCAACAACTTAAACGATACCTTCAAGCCGACTGCACTGTTTGTGAAGCATTTTAAGCTGACGATTTACAGCAGGCAAGGGGAAGTGGTATTCGAAACCAACAACATAGACAAAGGGTGGGACGGCACTTTCAAGGGCTCGCCTGCCCCTGCCGATAGCTATGCCTACTATGCAGAAGCCGAAGATAGCAAAGGCGAAAAATTTAGTACCAAAAATAGTTTTATTTTGATTCGGTAAAATCCACTTTTTTTCTCAAAGAAACGCCCTACTTTCACTAAAAACACCCAGATGACAAAAATAACTTGCCTACTTTTAGCTTCGTGGCTTTTGACTGCCTGCGGAGGAGAGAAAAAACCAACCGAAACAAACACTGCCGATACTACCAAAGCTGAAGCGGCTTCTAAAGCAAAAGAAGCCATTGCGCCACGTTTTACTAAAGCAGAAAATACCGAAGGAGCGCAAAAATTAGCCACCCAAAATAACCAATTCGCGCTTAACTTTTATACCAAACTGAAAAATGAAAAAGCACAACAAGGCAGAAATATGTTCTTCTCGCCTTTTAGTTTGCATACTGCTTTGGGAATGTTGTACGTGGGTACTACCAACGTAGGCAAGAGCGAACTCGCTAAAGTCTTGGGCGTAGAAGGCGCGGCAGAGATAGGCAAGGATTTTTACAACCTACAGGGAGCTGTGCTAAACCACATATCGCCCCACGCAGAGATAGCTTTGAGCAACGCACTTTGGATAAGCGACAAGGCAAACACCTTGCCTGCCTACCAAAAAGCTGTGCAGGAAGATTTTGAAACTGAAATCTTCAAAGGTAAACTTGATTCTCCCGAAGCCACACAACAAATCAATGATTGGGTAAACAAAAACACGCGAGGACGTATTCCTACTATCATCGAGAATGATAATCAGCCCAATGCCTTCACGCGCCTTATTTTGCTCAATGCCCTGTATTTCAAGAGTACGTGGGCTTCGGGTTATGAATTTGAAGAAGCAAATACCAAAGAAGGTGATTTTACGCTCGTTTCTACTGCCAAAGTAAAAGCCCAAATGATGAACCGATATGGCGGAAAATACAACTATCTCGAAACGGCTGATATGCAAATGATAGCCATACCCTACAAAAACTATGCTTCTTGCTTGTATATCATTTTGCCTAAAGCGACCACCTCCTTGCCTGCGCTGGAGGCAAGTTTCACGCCCGAAAATATCAAACTTTGGCTCTCTACCATGAAGCATACAGACGCTGAACTCATCACTATCCCCAAAGTAGCCCTAAAAACACACTTTCCTGCCAATGACATTTTGAAAAATATGGGCGCGAAAGCTATTTTTGATACCATCAAGCCTATTCATTTGCTTGGCATAGACAATGGCGCGGATTCTTTATTTGTAAAAAGCGTGATACATAAAACGTTTTTGAAAATCAACGAAAAAGGCGCAGAAGCGGCGGCAATTACTGAAGAAAAATTAGAAAACCCAAAAGAAGAAGCCCGCCAACCCCCTAAAAAATTCAGCTTCATAGCAAATCGTCCGTATATGTTTTTCATAGCTGATACGAACTTGAAGACCATGCTTTTTATGGGCAGAATCATGAATCCTTTGGAGAAATAAATGTAAAGCCCCTGCCCCCGAAGGGGGCTTTACATTTATAGTTCTTAAAAAATTATTACGGAATAGCCTGTCGTTTTCAAGTCATAAATAGGCTGGAAGCCTGTGCTACAGTTTTGCCTTCGCAATAACTTTCGAAGAACCACATTTATTTGAAAAAATTGTTACAGTAGCTCCACTTCGGGGGTTGGGGCTATAAATCAAAAATCGTAAATCTTCCATGTTCACAGGCATTATAGAAACTTTAGGCGAAGTCGTTGAGATAAAAAACGAACAAAATAACGTCCATTTTGGGATTCGTAGCCTCCTTTCCCACGAACTAAAAACAGACCAAAGTGTGGCTCATAATGGCGTATGCCTCACTGTAACGCATACGGTTTTGCAAAATGCCGATACGCATATACATTGGGTTACGGCTATCCACGAAACTTTACAAAAAACCAACTTAGGCGTTTGGAAAGTGGGTAGCCTCGTCAATCTCGAAAGATGTATGAAACTCGGAGATAGGCTTGATGGACATATCGTGCAAGGACACGTAGACCAGACAGGTACGTGCATAGAACTCTCTGAACAGGGCGGAAGTTGGCTCTTTACTATAGCCTATACACCCCTTCAAAAAGGCTACATCACAGTAGAGAAAGGCTCTATCTGTGTGAATGGCACAAGTCTAACGGTAGTCAATGCCCAAAAAAAACAGTTTTCGGTAGCCATCATTCCCTATACTTACGAACATACAAATTTTCAGACTTTGCAAGTAGGCGATACTGTAAATCTTGAATTTGACATCATAGGCAAGTACATCGAACAGCTTATTAAATTGTAGTTATTAGCCCCCAGCCCCAAAGGGGAGTTTTTGTGTAGGTTTGCATTTAAACTTGCCTACCAAAACAATAAAATAGGCGAAAATTGGAGATAATTCTCCCCTTTGGGACAGGGGGCTAAATAATTACAAAAATAGTTTGTAAAAAATGACTAACAAAGGCAAATCGTCTGTGGTATTTGATTTACAAAAAAATATTTCTACGTTTAGAACGTTATAGCGATATGAAACTACTTGGGATACTTCTCATCACATTTTTGGGTGTATGTACGCCTGTTTTTGCTCAAAAAGACACAGTATATCTTTCTATGGAAAGCGCACTCGAGAACGCGGATAAGGTCTATAAGCTCGACCTTACGTGGCAATATATGCTCTCGCTACCCGCAGGCATCGAAAAATTTAAGAACTTAGAAGAACTTTATTTGGGTTGGAATAAACTGACCATTTTGCCCAAAGAAATACTCAAGCCCAAAAAATTAAGAAAAATATACCTGAACGACAACCCACGCTTAGACCTGAAGCGCATCTTGAATCTACTTACTGATGCAGAAGGTCTGCGTGAGCTGAGTATTGGCTGGAATGCCATGAAAGATATGCCTGAAGAACTCGTCAAGCTGCAGCGTGTTACGTCATTGGAACTGCTTTGCGACTCTGCTGTGAACATAGAACACGTCCTTGCGGAAGTTTCACAACTCAAACGTTTACAGTCTTTTAGCCTCAAAAGAAATAAATTGCGCAATCTTACAGACAACGTAGGCGAGTTCATCAATCTTACGCGCTTGGACTTAAGCGGGAACTTGTTTGAAGAACTGAACCCCAAAATCGGGAAGTTAAAAAAACTCCGATACTTCAATCTAAAAGGCAATCAACTTTCTGCCTTTCCTACCATCATAAGCAGTATGCGAGATTTGGAGGAATTAGACCTTTCAAACAATAAAATAGTCGACCTTTCGGGGCGTATTGGCAATTTTACGAATATGAAAATCTTGGACTTAAGCGAAAATGCCATCAAGGAAGTCCCTACCCAAATCTTAAAACTCAATAACCTTAAAACACTCAACCTATCACACAATGAGCTGGAGGAGTTGCCCAAAAACTTTGATGAACTCAAAGATTTGGAGGAGCTAAACTTGAGCTTCAATAACCTCAAAGAAATGCCTGCAAGTATTGCGACCATCAAAAGCCTCAAAAAAATAGGCATGAGCAACAATCCCAAAGTGGATTTTCTTAAGTATTTCAAGACTGTGCAAGGATTTACGAATGTACTTGAGCTGGATTTGAGCAACAACGAAATTGATTCCTTGCCTACCAACTTAGCCAAAGTCCAAAACTTACAAAAAATTGTCCTTTCAGGCAATAAACTTACCTACATAGCTGATGATTTTTCACAGTTGCAAGATTTGCATGAACTTGATTTGGGGGCAAATAAATTTCGTGACATTCCCAAAGCGATATTACTCATGCCCAATTTGAAAAGTTTGGTATTGGACAACAATAAAATAGCCTATATCCCCGAAGACATAGCCCAGATGAAACAGCTCAAAGAAATCTCTTTGCGCTACAATCCTATCTCTGAAAAAGAAATAGAAAAGCTCAAGACTTTGTTGCCTGATTTGATTGTAAATAGGTAAAGAAAGTTATTTTCAAAATTACCTAATTGTTAAATAAAAATCAAATATTTGTTAATATTCAAAAAAATACGGATATTTGCCGTTATTATTTTTCTGTTTATGACACTTATTTACAGTTTTCAGACACTACGCTCAATAGTCAATTACAAGACTTTTCTTATCATGGGCTTGGCTTGTGTATCTACGTGGTTTTGTAAATACATGGCTTGGGAGGCAGATTTTACCATGACATTGGTAAGTGTGGCTATCATTTTTCCTGTCGTGTTTTCTATCAGTAGTGCTTACCAAAGGCGTGAAAGTGCTTTGAAAGAATTGGCAGTGTTGCGAAGTAATGCTTTGTCTTTTTACTATTCCTCACGCGATTGGTCGAACGATTCAGGAGAGGCTTGTATCACAGAAATCAAGCAACTGCAAACCGCACTCTTTGAGCAGATACGCACTTTTTTGACCTCACCCGAAAATAAGGCACACGCTTTTGAGAAACCTATTTTTAATACTTTCTCTGACCTATCCAAAGTGGTAGGCAAGCTAAGACAGCATGGACTCACACCCAGCGAGATAACCCGCATAGGGCAATACCACAACAACATGATGATAGCTTTCAATGTCATGAAAACTATTTTTTATTATCGTACACCGATTGCGCTACGCACTTATTACAGGTTTTTCATTTATGTATTTTCGGTTTTATACGCGCCTTATTTTGCCCAAATGAAACATTCCGCCAACTTGCCCGACTACCTGATATACACCATGCCCATGATGTACAGTGCCATATTGGTAAGTTTGGACAATATCCAACAGCATTTGGAAAAGCCTTTTGATGGGGTAGGCGAGGACGATATACAGATAAATGTAGAAGAATATACTCAGCTACTTACATAAAAGGGGAGAATTATCTCCAATTTTCGCCTATTTTAGTGTTTTGGTAGGCAAGTTTAAATCCAAACTTACATAAAAACTCCCCTTTGGGGCTGGGGGCTAAATAGTTACATAAATTGTATATCTTTGCAAACGTTTGTAAAGTTTATCCTTCCCAATAATTATGAAAATAGCTATCATACGCGAAGGCAAAGTGCCACCCGACCATCGAATGCCCCTTGCCCCTCTCCAATGCAAACAATATATGACTTTGCATAAGGAGTTTGAGTTTATTATCCAACAAAGCGAAGTACGCTGTGTGGCAGATAGTGAATTTGAAAAACAGGGCTTGCGGTTGTTGCCTGATATTTCTGAAGCGGACTTGCTGATGGGCATCAAAGAAGTGCCTATAGATATGCTGATTCCAAACAAAACGTATATGTTTTTTTCACATACCATGAAAAAACAAGCGTACAATCGCGGACTTCTGCAGGCTATCTTAGCCAAAAATATCCGCCTGATTGATTATGAATGTTTGGTTGATGATTTGGGGGCAAGGGTGGTGGCTTTTGGGCGTTTTGCAGGGATAGTAGGGGCGTACAATGGTATCCTTACCTACGGAAAACGCTTTGGGCTATTTGATTTGAAGCCCGCTTATGCGTGTGTTACGCTCCGCGAACTAAAAAAAGAGTTTGCCAAAATCAAACTGCCTCCTATCAAAATCATTCTCACAGGGACAGGCAGGGTAGGCAAGGGTTCAAAAGAAATGCTTGACCTCATGCACATCAAGCAAGTCTTTCCGCAAGAGTTTTTGCAAGACGAGTTTGATGAGCCTGTTTATACCATTTTGCGGTCTGAAAACTACTATAAGCCCAAAAACGAAGCCAATACGCATACACTGGGTTTTTATCAATACCCAGAAAACTATGAAACCGACTTTCTGAAATTTGCCCGCGTGGGCGATTTATTTATTTCAGGACATTACTGGAATCCCAAAGCTATGCACCTTTTTACGATAGCGGATATGCAAAAACCTGACTTCAAAATCAAAGTCATTGCAGATGTTACTTGTGATATTGGTGGCTCAATACCTTCTACCATACGTGCCAGCAAAATCACTGACCCCGCTTATGACTTCAATCCTGCCACAGCTCAAGAAGAACTTGCCTACGCGCACCCCGATAACATCACTGTCATGGCGGTAGATAACCTTCCCTGCGAACTCCCAGCCGATGCTTCAGAGGCTTTTGGAGAGCAACTTTTGCAATGGGTCTTTCCTGCCCTGCTGAATGGTGATATAGATGGTATTTTGGAAAGAGCTACAGTTACCGAAAATGGACAACTTACTCCCCGCTTTGCGTATTTGCAAGATTATGTAGATGGACAATAGCCTCCATACAACCCTTCAGATAGGTAGGACGTGCCAAAGTTATTGCGGGAATCCACCACGTATTAGCCATGCTGTAAGCATCTGTTTGCCACTTTAGCACCGCGCTTATACTAAACAGGGGATTCTTACCGCATGATTGTCCAGTGGGTTCTTATAAATCCCGCAATAACTTTCGAAGAACCAGTTATTTTATGCGTAATATTTTTCTTAAAAAAATTAGAAAAACTTTTATTTTAAAAAAAAGGTGTATATTTGTTGAAATTTTTGAAAAACATTACACTATACCTATTTCAAAACTTTTGAAATAAAATACACACTTTATCCAATCTTATCTATAGCGTATGGCTAAGCTAAAAAATATCATCAGACAACTCGCACAAGAAGACTACAAAAGTATTTATGAGCAACTCATGCAAAGCAATGCAGAAAAATCTGCCGATTTGCTGAAGTTCATGTACCAAGACCAACTTTCTGACAGTAAAGTCATGAAAGAACTGAATGTAAACCCAAACGCATACTATACGCTTCGCTCACGACTAAACCAAAAAATAGAAGAATATTTACTCGAGCAGATAGAAAACCCACGTACTGACTTACTCAAAAAAGTAGCCAATCTGAACGAGATAGTTTTTACCAAAAAACGCACCATTGCCATCACCACACTCAAAAAGCTGGAAAAAGAACTACTCGAATATGACCTTTCCAATGAGCTGATGCTGGTTTATAAAAACCTCAAAAAACTGCATATCAACGCTACTGATTATTATGACTACTCACAGTTGTATAATCGCCATGTAGCCTATATGCTTGATGTAGATAGGGTGGAAATATTCATGGCAGAGTATTTCAAAAAATACGGAAG
>JAAFJK010000322.1 GCA_013298105.1 Cytophagales bacterium | reverse complement strand
AGGTCTGCAAGGTCTATTACGTTTTCTTCTTTCCTTTGAAAAAGTGTTTCTTCATTCGTTCTTGCTAATTCTATGGAGGCTTCTTTGGCTACATTTCTTGCCTCGCCTGCTATTTTGAGTGTATAAGTATCTTCACAAAGTTGCAATTTCAGAAAATCTATTACTGCCTGACGTATGTATTCGTACTTGTCCATCGTGAACATCATCAGAAATTTATTGGCATTGTGGACATAGCGCACTTGCGGGTTTTCGAGGCAATGTTGTTTATAGATTTCTCTGATTTTTTGGGTGTTGCCAATGCCAAGTAATTTATTGCGCATAGCGTGGAAAAGTTTTACCAAATCGCCATACGGTTCTTGTGAACCATAATCATAAAAACTGCGCACAAACATTTCTTTGTGCAGTCCTTCTACGTGCTTACAGTTATCTAAATACCTGAAAAACACCAACATTTGATGTATCAATGCGATTTCTTTGGTGGTAAGCAGGCTTTTGCCTAAAGTGCGGATATGGTCTTCCATTACATCAAAAGCATCAATGAAGTCGAGCTTGAATTGTGTGGCTTTTGCACCTGTGTAGCCCATGACAAGCAACGTGAAGGCGTTTTTATTCATCACGTACATGGGCAATTCTTTGCCTTGTGCGCTTGTGTAGGAGGAGAGCTCAAATTTGAGCTGTCCTCTTTTTTCGAGATTTTCCATCTCTTGAAGAAGGCTTTGAATATCGCGCAAAACGTTGCGATGTTCTTTTCCGAAAGTTTCCGCTACTTTGAGCGAGGTAGTAAGGGCTTGTTTGCCCTCGATGGTTACGAGATTTTCCATTTTTAGATTGGGGGTTTAGTTTTTTACGGTTGTCTGACAATTTTTGTGGAGGGGAAAAAGGGCGCACTTTGTCCTCCTGAGCGAAGCGAAGGAACTCATTGTGAATCAACGAGTTGTGAGCGAACCACGCGATTGTTCGCTTTGCTCACAATGACAAACTGGGTACTTCCACAAAAATTGTCAGATAACCTTTTTTACTTGGTCAGAGCTTTTTCGAGGAGGGAGTGCAGGCAAAAGAATACATTATAACAAAAAAGAACAAACTACTCAAAACAACTGACAAAAGCCATTTGAGGAACTACTAAATTAGCCGTTTCATTGGTTTTTAAAGTGAAATACACCATAGTTTTTTCTTCTTCATTTTTTTCAACCAAGATAATATCGCTTATACCTATATAATCCTCTTTGTCTGTAAATTGAGCTTTCAAAATAGCTGTAACTTCTCCATCATAGTAGCCCATTTGTGAACTTATGCCACCTTTCAAAATTTCTGCTTCTACCACATTGCTTTTACCATTTTTATAAGGTAACACATTGATTATATGTATTTTAGTTAGATATTTTTCTACTATTTCAGGAGAGATATTTTGAAGTTCGATGTCGAGTTTTTGGTTTTCTATTATCAACATTTCTTCTGCATCGCAGGCTTCTTGTATTCTATTCCGTGGCGAACAGATTTCCTCCTTGCACTGCTGAATTTCCATCTGTTGATTCATTATTATTTCTGTATAATGTCTTAAAAGTTGTTGCAACATTTCCTGAATAGGCGAAGTTTTAGCCCTATGTGCATATTGCATAAATGGAACTACTATCACAGGCAAAAAAAGAATATTTAGAAAAATAAGTAAGTACAACATATTTATATATGGATTATGCCCTCCTACGTCTTTCAAAATAAGTATCAATATAAGAAGGATAGATTTTGTCTAATAATTTCATTTTATGTGATATTTTTATTTGCTGATAATCAATTTTTGTGTGTATATCTTGTAAACACTCTCTCTCAGCCATAATTTCTTCATGTGTTTGTTTTATGTCTGCTTCATTACGCATTACCTCTTTTTTGAGTACATCAATTTCTTGTATCAGATTCAATAGTTTACTTTGATTAGTTGTAGACATATTTTTCCAAACAAGCCACACAACTACAGCAAGTTGCAAAACGAGTAAAGTAGATAGAAAGTAAATCATCATGGATTTTTATTTTTGAATAGGCAAGACTCGCATCTTGCCTGTTTTGTTATGGTTTCTTTTTTGCTTTCTTTTCCAATATTTTAGTTAGTTTTTCTTGATGCTCGTTTAGCAATGTGATAAACTCTTTGAAATTGCTGTCCAATACCATATTTTTGACTGTTTACTTCTTTTCGGGTTTGTTCTAAGGCAATAAGCCTATTTACTTCAGAGGTCGCAATCCAATATAACAAATTGCTATCATCTTCGTCTTTTTTTACGATTCTTACTACTTTTTCCATATACAAAGATAACAAATATTTTTCAAATAACCAAAAAACACACAAGACTCGCATCTTGCCTGTTTTGTTATTTTGGCAGGCAAGGCTATGCAATAAAAAGAGCCTCAAAACGTTCTTAAAAATAAAAAACGATATGATAGCTAAAGAAAAAATAATGCAAACCCTTGCTAAAATGCCTGATACTTTTTCGGTAGAGGATTTGATTGAAAAATTGTTGCTCATCAACAAAATAGAAACAGGACTACAAGAAGCGGAGGCAGGCAAGACACTTACCTATGAACAAACAGAGGATAAACTGAAAAAATGGCTATAGTACGTTTCACAGAACAAGCAACAGACGATATAGACCGCATAGCGACTTATATATCTACAGACTCGCCTCAATACGCCAAAAATTTTGTGAAGAGAATTTTGGAGAAAATAAGCAAACTTACTTCTTTTCCTGAAATGGGACGCATTGTACCTGAATACAACGCGGAGAATGTACGTGAATTGGTGTATGGCAACTATCGAATTATCTACAAAATAGACTTACTCAATGATATTGACATTTTAGCAGTGGTAAGCAGTTATAGGTTACTTTCAAATGAATCATTATTTGATTGATTTTGAATGAAATATTACCAAAAAACAGGCAAGAATCGCATCTTGCCTGTTTTGTTATTTTCAAAAAAAAATAGTAATTTTGCTTCTATGAAAACAATCTCTATAGAAGTACAAGACAACCTACTTGCCTACTATGGACAAGTAGCCCTGCAAGCCAAAGTACAAAAAATGCTGGAATGGGAGGCTTTGCGTTTGAAAACAACCACTTTATACACACACCTGCAAGAAGCACAGATAGACAATGACGCACTTTTTGAAGAAGCGCGCACATCAGCATGGGAAACGTATAAAGAAACAGTCTTGGGTAATATTTTGCCTCAAAACGTATGAAACAACGGTTTGTAGTAGATGTAAATGTGCTTTTCAGCGCACTCATGAGCGGTAAAGATTTGTATATCAATGCTTTCACATCATGTCAGTTTTTATTGCCTGATTTTGCTTTGAGCGAATTGCAAAAATACCAATTATTGATTTTAGAAAAAACTAAACTTTCAATCACTGATTTACAAGCATTTACGTTAGCTTTGTTTGAGCAAATAACTGTTGTGCCAAATATGCTCATCAGCAACCAAAGTTATTTACAGGCTTTTGAGCTTTGCAAAGATATTGATGAAAAAGACTTGACATACATAGCCCTTTCTATTGAATTTGATCTACCTTTCATTACCAAAGACAATATTTTGGTGGAAGGACTCAAGAAAAAAGGTTTTCAAAATGTGAAACTTTTAGCAGACTTTCTTAATGAAATAATCATTTGATATAAACTATTTTCAAACAGGCAAGACTCGCATCTTGCCTGTTTGAGTATATTCATGCTTCGGATTCTTGTTCTAATTTTCCACTTTCTTGTAAAGACTTTTAGTTTGGGATTTTACGCGCCTTTCTAATTTTTTGATGTCTTCTATTGAAAAGGTTTTGTAGTTTAACAATTACGCTTCAAAACAACTGACAAAAGCCATTTGAGGAACTACTAAATTAGCCGTTTCATTGGTTTTTAAAGTGAAATACACCATAGTTTTTCCTTCTGCATTTTTTTCAACCAATACAATCTCGCCTATCCCAACATAATTCTCTTTTTCTGTAAATTGAGCTTTCAAAATAGCTGTACCTTTTCCATCAAAATAGCCGATTTGTGAGCTTATACCACCTTTCAAAATTTCTGCTTCTACCACATTGCTTTTGCTATTTTTGTAAGGTAGTACATTGATTATATGTATTTTAGTTAGATGTTTTTCTACTATTTCAGGAGAGATGTTTTGAAGTTCGAGGTCGAGTTGTTGATTTGCTTCTTGTGTACGTCTTAGACTATCGTATGCCATTTCTACAGGGTCTCGTGCTGAAAGTAATTCTTCTTTTTGTTGTTCAATTTCCATTTGTTTCCATTTTACTTCCTCTTGATGTTGTGCTAACTTTTCTTGTAAGGCATTTTGTATGTTTTTGAAGTTTTTGAGATTTCTATTTTGATAAAATTGTCGATACAAAATACAAATAATAGCAAAAATGCCTGAATTTAAGATAAGCAATAGGTAAGTCATATTAAGGTTTGGCTATTTTTTTGAGTAAATTGTGTTTATATTTTACTAAAATGTTGATGTGATATGCTTTTTGATTGATTTCTATGATTGCATCACGTTGATTTGCTATTTCTTCATGTTGTAACTTTATTTCTTTATCAAGTTCTAGAGCAATTTGTTTCGATAAGTCTATTTCTGTGAGAATTTTCTGCAAAGAATTTTGACTAAATGTAACCAAATTCTTATACACAAACCACACAACTACAGCAAGTTGCAAAACGAGTAAAGTAGATAGAAAGTAAATCATCATGGATTTTTATTTTGAAGTGATATAAATCGCCTATGGAAGCAAGACTCGCATCTTGCCTGTTTTGTTATAAAAGTTCGTAATCGTCTAAAAGTTGTATAAGCGCGTTTTCGGCTATGTCTTCCTGCTCCGATTTGTCATAAATGGTTAGGAGATAGACGGTTTCTTGTATCACTTTTACACAAGTTATTACTCTTGCACCGCCTGATTTTCCTCTGCCTTTGGAGGGCAATGGCAAGACGTATTTTAAAACAATCATGCGCCAAACTGATTCCTTGAAATGGATTTTCTACAAGACTTTCTTGTAATGCCTCTATTTCTCCTATCAAAGAATGGTACTTTTTAACAAGCCGTTTCAAATCTTTAGCAAATTCTTTGAGGGCTATAATCTACGCTTCTTTCAGTTCCTTTAAAAGTTCGTGGAGAGGCACACCCACAGTTTTGCCTTGTTCTGAAAGTTTTATTTCATCTAAGCCCGTTTTGATTTTAGCCCAAAGCGTTTTTTGGCTTGCAGAAAGTTGTTCTGCAATAGGTGTTTTCAAACCTAAAAAGCCTTCTATGTTTTTTATTTGCTCAAGAAAAATGTGCAATTTTTGAGGATCGATTTCTATAGTTATTTGCATATCTTTAAAACGCTTTGCGTGAGAAAACATTGTTTTTTTATTTTTTCTCCAAAGCCTCTTTCATTTTTTGTTCGAGGACTTCTATTTTTCCACCAAAAGGTTTTAGGAAAAGAGCTTTTTTCTTTTCGAATATAGGCTGTAGTAGTTCCAATGCACGTTGTGCATCAATTTTGCCAACTGTTTTGGTTTCTTCTATTGTAATAGACAAAAATAAACAATACATTTGGTATTCATAAAAATAACAGTTATTTTTGTGTAAATAATCTCAAATGATATGAATTTTAGCGATATGCTTACCGTTTTGGGCAAACCCTACTTTGCCAATGATTCGATAGCCATTTACAATATGGATTGTAAAGAAGGTTTAGGAATCATGCACCAAAACAAGATACAAGTTCAAGCTACCATCACAAGTCCACCTTATAACATAGGCAAGATATACGAAGAACCCATGCCTATAAGCGATTATATTGATTGGATTGCAGACATAAGCCAACAAATATATGACACGACAGCCCACAATGGCGCATATCTTTTGAATTTAGGTTATTTGAAAGTGGAAGGTAAGTCGCGTGCCTTGCCTATTCCTTATTTGCTTTGGGATAAAATTCCCTTCTTTTTGAACCAAGAAATTGTTTGGAATTATGGCGCAGGGGTAGCCTGTAAACACTACCTTTCTCCAAGAAATGAAAAAATACTTTGGTATGTGAAAGATGAAGAAAATTATACTTTCAACCTTGATGCTATCCGCGACCCAGATGTGAAATACCCTAATTCTAAGAAAAATGGTAAACTTCGTGTAAATACATTGGGTAAAAATCCTTCTGATGTTTGGCAAATAGCTAAAGTTACAACAGGTATGAATCGTTCTTCTGAAGAACGTACAGACCACCCCGCACAATTTCCAGAAGACTTGATACATCGAATGATGTTGGGCTTTACGAATGAAAACGATATAATACTCGACCCATTTTTGGGAAGTGGCACGACTGCCTCTATAGCTTTGCAACACAATCGTTGTTGTATTGGGTTTGAAATCAAAACCGAATATTGCGAAATAGCCAAACAACGGATTTTGCAACAAGATAGCAAAATGCAAATAGAAAGGTTTAATTTGTTTCAGGTGGCTGTTTAGGATAAATAGTAACAAATTTGTATTTGTATATTTCTGCGGGCAAACTTGCCTGCTGACCTGTAGAGGCTTTTTGGGCTTTCCAATCTGTATGCTCTAAGTAGGCAAGGCGGATAAGTGTTATTTCGGGGCGTTTGTGTAAATTGGCATCATCAAATTTTTCAAAGTTGATGGCAGTATAGTAGCCATTTTTGTCTTTTTCAGCATTTTGTGATTGTTCTTGTGCATAGCTTCTGTTTGCATAAATTTTGCCATCACTTGAAGATGCTTTCATTTCAAATGAAAATTTATCATCTGTCAAACAAACGATGTTCTTTTCATTTTTGGCTATGCCATGTTTCCAAACAGCAGGAAAGGCTTTTGCCAAACGGTGTGCCGTAAGCGTTTCTACAAAATAACCTAACATTTGCGGATTGGGAAAAATGTCTTTCCCAATTCGCAAACCACAAATATCGGAGGCGAAAATACAATCCCAAGCCTCAAGCACAATTTTAGCAAAAGTTTCTTGCTCTAATGGATTCTGAGCCAAAAGAGTTTTTGTAATTTCTAACCACTTTTCTTTGGGTTGGTTTTGGTAGGGAGAGTCCATATAAAAATAATTGGTTCTTCGAAAGTTATTGCGGAATTTGAAATATGAGGCATTGTAAAAGTAAGTCATGTTGCTTCAACCCTTCGGGTGTCTAAACTAACTAACTCAAAATGAGTTAGTTAGTTTAGACACCCGAAGGGTTGAAACTCTCTAAAAATCAAACACTCGCAATAACTTTTGAAGAACCAAAGTTCGTGGAGAGGCACACCTATTATTTTGCCTTGTTCTGAAAGTTTTATTTCATCTAAACCTATTTTGATTTTAGCCCAAAGCGTTTTTTGGCTTGCAGAAAGTTGTTCTGCAATAGGTGTTTTCAAACCTAAAAAGCCTTCTATGTTTTTTATTTGCTCAAGAAAAATGTGCAATTTTTGAGGCTCGATTTCTACAGTGATTTGCATACTTTTAAAACACTTTGCGTGGGAAAATGTCGTTTTGTTATTTTTTCTCTAAAGCCTCTTTCATTTTCTGCTCAAGGACTTCTATTTTTCCACCAAAAGGTTTTAGGAAAAGGGCTTTTTTCTCATCAAGTATAGGTTGGGCTAACTCCATCATGCGTTTGACATCAAGGCTGTCAAGGATTTTACGTTCTTCGATGGTCATAGTAAGGAAGGTTTTATGATAATTTATTTGTACCACAATCATAATATTCAAACCAAAACTTATCAAACAAGGTATCGCCTGTGAGTTCTGGATTATTGCCAAATGCGCGTTTTAATTCGCAAACAGTCATAAATTTAAAATTATTATTATCACATTCAGCTACTTCTCCCCGCCAAGGCTTCTTATCGTTTCTACCCACTAA
Source organism: Cytophagales bacterium (assembly GCA_013298105.1). GTDB lineage: Bacteria > Bacteroidota > Bacteroidia > Cytophagales > Microscillaceae > RDXI01. The sequence goes on along the minus strand of JAAFJK010000322.1, from coordinate 3,382 downwards.
ATAAAAATACATTGTTTCAAATTTACCTTTTCTAATGGGCTTTTGATAATAGTTTTCAAATCTTTTTGTATGTGTTGCAAGTTGCCCTTTTTTGAATGTTGTATCCATTTTACATTCTATAGCTATAGCATATTTTTTATCTACACCCTTTATTACAATCTCAAAACACAAATCGATAGCTTTCTACTCTTTCCAAGATTTTACGCTTTCTATTACAATATCGTTTGTGTCCTCCAAACCTAATAATTTAAGCAAAACCTTTTTTGGATAGCCTTTTAGATGTTCGTTGCAATCTACAGCGCAACGAACAGTCCAACTTATCCAATAAACAATGCAAAACTCTCTATCTTTTTTGGTTTCATCACGAAAAAAATCAGGTGTTTCCATATTTTCAAGGGTTAAATATTTGAAAATCAATTATATAAAACTACAAATACAACGCCCCAAACCTATTTGGTTCAGCCTCGTGCATCATACCATAGACCACATCAAACACATCTTCAGGATTGGGTTTAGAGAAATAATCGCCATCACCGTAGGGAGGACGATGCGCCTTTGCCGCAATCGTGAGTGGTTTGCTGTCTAAATATTGGTAAGCACTTTGGTTTTCTAAAACCTCTTGCATCATATAGGCAGACGCGCCTCCAGGCACATCTTCATCTGCAAAAATAACGCGATTCGTTTTTTTGATAGAGTCCACGATGGTATGCGAAATATCAAAAGGCAGAAGCGTTTGCACATCTATTACCTCGACCTCGATGCCCACTTGCGCTAATTGCTCACTTGCCTCCATCACTACCCTACACATAGAACCATACGTTACGATTGTAACGTCCTCGCCTTCGCGCAACGTTTCAGGCATACCAAGCGGAACAGTAAACTCGCCTACATTGTCAGGCAAGCGTTCCTTCAAGCGATAACCATTCAAACATTCTATGATTACGGCAGGTTCATCACTTTGCAACATAGTATTGTAAAAACCCGCCGCTTGAGTCATATTTCTTGGGACAAGCACATGAATCCCGCGCAAAGTAGAAAGCAACGCGCCAATAGGCGAGCCTGAATGCCAAATCCCTTCGAGTCTGTGTCCGCGTGTGCGCACAATCAAAGGACATTTTTGTCCGCCACGCGTGCGGTATTGCAGGCAAGCCAAATCGTCAGACAGAATCTGAAGGGCATAAAAAATATAATCCAAATACTGAATTTCAATGATAGGACGCAAACCGCGCATAGCCGCGCCAATGCCTTGCCCTGCTATAGTTGCCTCGCGTATGCCTGTATCTGTAATGCGCCATTCGCCATATTTTTCTTGCAAACCCGCAAAACCTTGATTTACGTCCCCAATCTTGCCTACGTCCTCGCCTATGGCAAAAACAAGGGGATTGTTTTCAAAAATATAATCAAAATTTGCCTGTACGACTTCGCGCCCATCAACCGTTTTGCTATTTTCGCTGTAGGTGGGTTTTACTTCTTTTACCAAAAGAGCCGCCTCGCTTGAGTGGCTATGTAGGCAAGAATTAAAGTCGTCAAAGGCTTTGTCTTGCGCTTTTTTGAGCCAAGTCAAAAGGTTTTGGCGCGTTGTACTTTCCTTGCCTGCCAAGTGGCGCAAGGCTTTTTTTACGGCTCTTACGGCATCTGCTCGGATAGGATTGACGGTAGTAGCCAATTCTTGAGAAATATGTGCTATAGATATGTTTTCATTTGTGGCTTGTTGCAAAAGCGCGACAGCTTCGTTGTGGTCATCTTGCATCGAGGCTACAAATGCTTTCCAAGCCTCTACCTTGCCTGCGTTGGCGGTCTTTTTCGCTTCGTCTTCTATAGCTGTAGTTTCGGCTTCGGAGGCAAGATTGTTTTCGACGAGCCACGATTGCATCTTTTTCAAACAATCCCACTCTTTTTCCCAATCCAAACGCTCTTTAGATTTGTAACGCTCATGTGAACCAGAAGTGGAATGTCCTTGCTGTTGCGTTACTTCTATGATATGCACCAAAACAGGCACGTGTTCTTCACGCGCTATTTTTTCTGCTTTTTCGTAAGTTTCTAAAAGTTCCACATAATTCCAGCCTCTTGCTACCAAAATTTCATACCCTGCTTTTTCTTCTGTACGCTGAAAACCTGCCAATGCCTCTGAAATGCTGTGCTTGGTAGTGTGGTATTCTTTTGAAACAGAAATGCCATATTCATCATCCCAAACAGACATAATCAAAGGCACTTGCAACACCCCGCAAGCATTGATAGTTTCATAAAACAAGCCTTCTGAAGTAGAAGCATTGCCTATAGTACCAAAAACGACTTCATTGCCTTTGTTTGAAAATTGTGTAAATTCGTGTAGGGCAGGATTATTTCTAAATAGCTTCGAGGCGTAGGCAAGTCCCGCTATGCGTGGCATTTGCCCTGCGGTAGGCGAGATGTCTGAAGCTACATTTTTGAGGTCTGCTAAGTTTTTCCAATTTCCTGCTTCATCTATGGTGCGTGTCCCAAAATGTCCATTCATCATGCGCCCTGCTGAAGCGGGGTCTGCCTCTGCTGAAGGGTGGGCATACAGTTGTGCAAAATACTGTTGGTAGGTAAGCTCACCTATCGCAAACATAAACGTCTGGTCGCGGTAATAGCCCGACCTGAAATCGCCTTTCCTGAAAACTTTTGCCATAGCGATTTGGGCAAGCTCTTTGCCATCACCAAAGATACCAAATTTCGCCTTGCCTGCAAAGACTTCTTTGCGACCAAGTAGGCTCGCGTGGCGACTTTCGCACATGAGGCGAAAATCAGCAAGGGCAGTTTCACGACTTAAATTGACAGGAAGCATAAAAAATAAGAAGCCCCCCAACCCCCGAAGGGGGAGCATTTAAGGTTTGGCTTTATTCCCCTTTGGGGTTAGGGGCTTTTTGTATTATTTATAGTTGTTTTTGCACTATAACAATTTTCAATGTGCAAAGATAACGTAAAAAATAAAGCTATGCAAATTTGAAAAAGTTTTTTATCAAAATGTTATTTGGATAGATAAGGTTAATTTTAGGTTAAATAATGCTTTATAAAGAATTTTATATGGCATTTGAAGAAATCAATAAAATAAAAAATGGTGTTTTAGGTATATTTAGCATCAAAAGCCCTTGCCTGCCCCACGACAGTAGGGCAGGCAAGGTTTTTATAAAATAAAAAACTTTCCTTTGGGGCAAGGGCTTTTTATTTTCAATCATTTTTTTGTATATTTGCCTCAAGTTAAAACCACATTGTATTATGGTAGATTTTCTTGTTGAAGAACCTTTTACTGAAGAATCGTTTGTTGAAGAATCCCTTGCAGAAACTCTGGGCTTTGAAGAAAAATATGACCTTGTTCACGAAACAGAGGAGACGGCTATCTATGCGCATACGATTTATTATG
>JAAFJK010000517.1 GCA_013298105.1 Cytophagales bacterium | reverse complement strand
CATGATAATTTCACTCACGCGAAGCCACGCTGTAAGCGTCTGTTGGTATTGCTTAACCGCGTAAAAGCTCGATAACAGACGCTTACAGCGTGGCTAAATATGCTCAAGTTATTTTTTACTCCTTCCTAAGAATCCCATGTTTAGCATAAGCGCGGTGCTAAAGTGGCAAACAGATGCTTACAGCACAGCTTATGTGTGATAGAGTTCCGCAATAACTTTCGAAGCCCCCTTTCTAAAAAGCGAAAACACAGCAAACGAAATGAGTATAGCTTCTTTACTCTAATTCATAAGATACAAGACATACAACTTCTTGCAGTCGCTTAATTTGCTGAATGCTTTGGGCATTTGGGCTTCTACGGCTTTGTCAAGTTCTTCTTCAGTCATAGTTTTTTGGGCTAATATTTCGGTTATTTGTCCGCTAAACTGCATCATGACTATGCCTGCATCTTCTTTACACTCCGCAAATTCGCCTTCTTCTTGGCTGTTGATAGCGTCCATCTCTTTGGATACGCCCATGATTTCTTTGATAGTCAATACTTTTCGGGCTTGGTCACGGTTGGTTACATTTTTTTCAACCAATTTATCGAGGGCTTTTCGTGTGGTGGGTGTAAATTGGGGCAAAGCGTGTTCGTTAAAACACTCACACATACCTTTTGCGAGCGCGTCTGCTATGCCTACTACTGTAGGGTGTGGCTCGGTTTGGGCAAAAACAGTGGGCGCGTACCAGAGGCAGGCAAGGAGCAGGAATAGTTTTTTCATAATTTTAAAACGATAGGCAGGCAAGTTTGTTGTATGATTCAACCAACTTGCCTGCCCAATAATTTACTTTTGGCACGCTTGTCAAGGTCTGCGACCATTGACAACCTGCCAAAAATAAGTGTTACAGTATATTCGCCAACTGTTCTTTTACTTTCTCGAGTTCGTCTTTCATCTCTACTACGAGGCGTTGAACTGTAGCATCATTTGCTTTTGAGCCAATGGTATTGATTTCGCGCCCTATTTCTTGAGTCATGAAGTTCAATTTTCTACCGCTTGCATCTTTGCCTTGCATGGTCTTAAGGAAATAATCAAGGTGGTTTTTGAGGCGGATTTTCTCCTCTGTGATGTCCAACTTCTCAATATAATAGACCATTTCTTGCTCAAACCTATTCTTATCAAACCCTTCATCTCCCAGTAATTCTTTGGCGCGGGCTTCCACTTTCTGGCGTATGTAGGCAAGGCGAGGGGCATCAAACTCCTCGACTTGAGTCAATAAAAAGCCTATTTGCGCTACACAATCCACAAAAGTCTGTCCCAAAACTGCGCCTTCTTGCGCTCTGAATGCTTCACACTTTTGGAGAGCTTCCTGAAAAGTCGCCTGTATAATTTGCCATTCCTCCTCCGTAAACTCTGCTTTGGCACTATCTTGTGCCACTACTTCAGGCATCAAAGCCGCCACACGAAAAATATCTTGTGTGGGCGTTTGCAATTCTTCAGCTAAGGCTTTTAGTTGAAAAAAATAACCTTTCAGCAGTTCGCTATTGATGTGCGCATTTTGTTTGGTAGCATCTTTGTACTGGATTTCTAAAAAAGCCGTAACCTTTCCGCGTTGGAGTGTATCTTTCAAAATATTGCGCAACTCTATATCACGCTCCGCAGGAAAGTTGCGGGGAGAACGCATAAAGAGGTCAAAATATTTCGAGTTGATACTTTTGACTTCAGCAGATATGGTCATTTGGGGTGTTTCTTTGAGCGCGTAGCCAAAGCCTGTCATGGAGTAGAGCATAAAGGAATTGTTTTTTAATGAAATTAAGGAACGAGTAAAAAATAACTTGCTAATTTTGTTAATCTTTTGCGCTTATACTTTGTTGCAATAATCATTACAAAACAGGGCTTTGCGCTTCTATTGCGCCTCGTCTAAACCCAAAATATCGCACAAAATCTTTATCACTTTATTTTCTACTCGTTCCTAAGTAAGCATACCGCCATCAACTTGGAGAACTTGCCCTGATATGTATTTGGACATATCCGAACCCAAAAATACGGCACAATCTGCCACTTCTTCGGCTGTGCCACCGCGCCTGAGTGGAATGCCTTTGAGCCACTCTTCTTTATTGGCGAGGTCGTGTGTCATTTCTGTTTCTATGAAGCCAGGGGCAATGGCATTTGAGCGAATATTGCGTGAGCCAAGCTCGAGGGCTACAGACTTCGTAAAGCCTATGATGCCTGCTTTTGAGGCGGCATAGTTTGCTTGTCCTGCATTGCCACGAATACCCACTACAGACGTAAGGTTGATGATAGAGCCATATTTTTGCTTCATCATCTGCTTCATGGCTGATTTGGTAAGGTTAAAAACCGATTTTAGGTTTATTTGGATTACACTATCCCACTGCTCCTCACTCATGCGCATCAGCAAACCATCTTTGGTAATGCCTGCATTATTTATCAATATATCCAATCCACCAAAATCTGCAGTTACTTGATTTACAAGTGTTTCTGCCTCTGCATAGATAGAAGCATCAGACCTGTAGCCTTTTGCCTGAACGCCCAAAGCCTGTAGCTCGGCTTCGAGTGCTTGTCCTTTTTCTACACTTGAAAGGTAAGTAAAAGCGACCTTCGCGCCCTGCGTGGCGTAGGCAAGGGCGATAGCACGTCCTATACCTTTGGAAGCCCCTGTGATAAGGGCTATTTTTCCTTCTAAAAGTTTCATAGTTACGATTTACAATTTACAATTTTGAATCTTCTTGCACTTGCCTGCGCTGTACGCGAGCGGCTATAGATATGCTCACTTCATAAAGTACCAGGATAGGCAAACCCACCAAAAGCTGTGTAAAGACATCAGGCGAGGGCGTAATGACTGCCGCTATCAAAAAAATGACTAAAATAGCGTGCCTCCTATATGTACGCATAAATTTGGGCGTTACAACGCCTACCTTTGCTAAAAAGTAAACTACTACAGGGAGCTGAAAAAGCACCGCACAACCTACCACCAAAGTAGCCAAAACACCTACATACGAAGTAATATCAAATTCATTTTTAATCTCAGGAGAGATTTGATAACCTGCCAAAAACTGTATAGACAAAGGTGCCACTACATAATAACCAAATAAAACACCTATGAAAAATAAAAGACTTACAAAAAAAACTGCCCCACGCGCTACTTTCTGTTCTTTGCTATAAAGGGCAGGCTTGATAAATCGCCAAACTTCCCAAAACATATACGGAAAACTTATTATCAGCCCCACTACAAATGAAAAAGTAATGTGCATCATAAATTGTCCTGTCAAAGTACGACTTTGCAAAATAAAATCTAATTTTTTTACGCACAGCAAAGAAGTCCCTAAAAAATCTCCTAACCTACACATGGTTTTGTAAGTTATAAAATTTATTTTTGAAGGAGCTATTATGACAGTATCAAAAATTAGTTGCCCCCAAGCAAAAGCTACCACCGTACAAATCACGAGCGCAAACAATGCGCGTATCAAATGCCAACGCAAGACCTCAAGATGTTCTAAAAAACTCATCTCAGCTTCTTCAGACGCTTTGATAAGTCGTCCTTGTTCATCAAATTCAGCATTTTCTATAGTTTCGTTGGAAACTTGGTCTAAAGGCATATACAAGTTCAAAAATTAGCTCATGCACCTCATGAGGTTGCAAAATTACAAGAAAATCTTGAAAATACTAAATTCTTTTCAAGAAAAAGCGGTTCTCTGACAATTTTTGTGGAAGCACCGAGTTTGTCGTTGTGAGCAAAGCGAACAATCTCGTGGTTCGCTTGCAAGTGTTTGGCGGGACACCAAACACTGTTTTCACCACGTTTGGTGTCCCACCAAATGTTATTTTTTACCAGACTACCGTACAATTTGTTATTTGATATTTTTTATTTTCAACGTTGCGGGTGGTCGAAGACCTTGACAAGCGTTGAAAATAAAAAATAATCGGCTTATTTTTCTTTTTTTGTACGCTTGTCAAGGTCTTCAACCACCCGCAACGTACAAAAAAAGAAAAATAGTTTTATATTTTTTTTCGCTTTTTAGCAAGACGTAAAAAATAAACGGAATGATTTTATTGTAGGGGTGGGGTTCACCCCCACCCAAGCCAAAAACAGGGTGTTTCAATTAAAAGTTATTTGCGTGGTTTGGGTGGGGGTGAA
>JAAFJK010000410.1 GCA_013298105.1 Cytophagales bacterium | reverse complement strand
TGCTTAATTTGTTTGGGCAGGCAAGGCGTTTTACTTTAATTTAATACAAAAAAAACATACCGATTTGGAGAATGTTTTTTTAACTGCCTATCTTTGTACCAAATTTGATAGGTTATGAAATATGTTTTCGCGCTCTATACGCTCGTGGCTTTGCTGTGTATGCAGGCAGGCAAGGCACAAATCAATGAAAGTTTTGCAGATGGCGACTTCTCAAACGCGCCTACTTGGACACCTAACCTTGCCTCCGACTGGACTATAGATGCAGGGCAACTGCGCTCAAACGCTTCTACCGCAAGCTATAACTTCTATGTCAGTACGCCCCAAACCCTTGCTACTACAGTGCAGTGGGAAATGAAAATCAACCTGCAATTCAATACCTCCAGCACAAACTATGTGGATATTTATCTTGCTTCTCAGCAAGCAAACCTGCAAAGTGCTACCAACAGTGGCTACTTCGTGCGGATAGGCGGTACAGCAGATGAGGTCAGCCTCTACAAAATTACCGCAGGAACAAATGCTATCCTCATCAATGGGACAGATGGCAAAACAAATACCTCCAACAATACCCTGAAAATCAAAGTAATACGTGATGTGGCTAATCTTTGGACACTCCAAAGCGACCTCACAGGGACAGGCAACACTTACCAAACAGAAGGCACTGTAACAGACAATAGCTTCTCGACAAGCGCGTTTTTTGGATTCAGGGTACAGCAATCTACGGCTACTTTTTTCAACAAACATTTTTTTGATGACATAGTAGTCAGTACCTACGCGCCTGATGTTACCTTGCCTACCTTGCAAAGTGTGAATGTATTGACTTCTAACGAATTAAGCGTAAAGTTTTCGGAAGACGTAAACACTACAGCCACTCAAACCACCAACTATACCGTAAATAACGGCATTGGCGCACCCGCTTCTATAGCTACCATAGATGCCCAAACTGTACGGCTTACTTTTGCCCAAAATTTCCAAAGTGCGATAGTAAACCAACTCACAGTCCAAAATATAGAGGATTTGGCAGGCAATAAAATACTTACCACCAACCAAAACTTTACTTATACAGAAGTGCTTTTGACAGACGATTTTGTGGACAATGACTATACCCAAAATCCTGCTTGGACTCCCAACTTGCCTACCGACTGGACTATAGAAAATGGCAGATTGCGCTCAAATGCCTCTACCGAAAACTATAATTTTTATATCTCTGCACCCAACACACGCGCCACTGTAGCCGAATGGGAAATGGACATCAATCTTGCCTTGCCTACCTCCAGCACAAATTTTGTGGACGTATATTTGGCTTCAGCCCAAGCAAACCTCCAAAGCACCACCAACAGCGGCTACTTCGTGCGCATAGGTAGAACTCAAGACGACCTCACGCTCTACAAATTTGTGGGTACTACGAATACACTGCTGATAGATGGCACAGATGCCAAAACCAACGCACCCGACAACAAAATTAAACTCAAAGTAAGTCGTGATGCCAACAATGTTTGGAAACTTTTTGCGGACTATACAGGTACAGGCACAGATTATGAACTCGAAGGAACGACTACAGACAACACTTATCTATCGACCGCGTTTTTTGGATTGAGAGTCCAGCAATCAACTGCCTCTTTTTTCAACAAGCATTTTTTTGACAACGTAACAGTGCGCGGCTATGTACCTGACACTACCTTGCCTACCCTCATAAGCACTGAACCGCTCTCGGCTACCGAACTTTTGCTTACTTTTTCGGAAACATTGGGGAATGCTTCAGCCCAAAATACTGCCAACTACAGTGTGAATAATGGCATTGGCTTGCCTGCCTCTGCACAGCTTCAGGGTTCAAAAAAAGTTTTGCTTACTTTTGCCCAAAGTTTTGTAAGTGCTACCAATTACGCGCTCACTGCCCAAAATGTAGCAGACCTTGAAGGCAATAAATTACTCACAGTCCAACAGCCGTTTACTTTCGTGCAGACTTTCGCGCCTGCTTACAATGACCTGATAATCACAGAAATCATGGCAGACCCGCTCGGAAGTGCGCAACCCTTAAATCCATTGCCGAATGTAGAATACATAGAACTGCATAACCGCAGTAACAAAATACTGAACCTCAAAAACTGCACTATAGAAGACGAAGGAACTACAAAAACGATAGCTACCACCAATCTAATTTTAAATCCAAATGAATATATCCTACTTTGTGAGGCAGGGCAGGCAAGTAATTTACAAGTTTTTGGGCGCACTGTGGGCATTCCGAGCTTCTTGAGCCTCACGAACGGGGGCGAACGCCTCACACTCAAAAATGGGCAGGCAAGTTTGGTATTTTCAGTACGCTATACCGATAGTTGGCATACCAGCACAAGCAAAAAAGATGGAGGATGGAGTCTTGAGATGCGAGATGTAAAAAATCCTTGCCTTGAACAAGGAAATTGGACTTCTTCTATAGCTACAAGAGGTGGTACACCTGCCACTGCCAATAGCGTAGCCGAAACACTCAATGACCTTACTGCCCCTGTACTTTTGCGCACCGAAGCCATAGATGCCAATACGCTTAGGCTTACTTTCAACGAAAAAATGGACGCTCAAGCCCTCCAAAGTGCTACTTACCAGCTCTCCAATGGCTTGGCAATCCAAAGCCGTACTATAGAAGTACCTACTTTTACACGCCTTTTGCTTACGCTCACAGCTACGCTTGAGCTGGGGACAACTTATACGCTCACAATCAATGGTCTAAAAGATTGTAACCAAAATGTACTCCCGAACACTCAAGCGACCTTTGCCTTGCCTGCCCCTGATGCTACAGGCGATATAGTATTGAATGAAATCCTTTTCAATCCACGCACAGGGGGCGTGGATTTTGTGGAACTTTACAATGCTTCCAATAAATTTATCAATCTCAAAGACTGGAAACTTGCCAATATACAAGATGGTATCATAGCCAATCAAAAAAGCATCACTACAGAGGTGCTTACACTTGCACCCAAGTCGTATCTATTGCTGACTACAGATGCCTTGCTTACGCAAATCCAATATCCGCGCAGTGAAATGCGGAGTTTTTATGAAATAGTCGAAATGCCTTCCTACAATGACGACGAGGGAACTGTGATTTTGATAAATGCTATGAATATAGCGCGTGAAACGTTTTTTTACCAAGACGATTTTCATTTTCCGCTCTTAGACAACGAAGAAGGCGTATCGCTTGAGCGCATCTCGCCTACCTTGCCTACCAACACGCGGAATAGCTGGCACTCAGCATCAGAGCGAGTGGGTTTTGCGACTCCAGGCTACCTGAACTCTCAAAGCCAAACTCAAGCCCCTCAAGACCACGAAATTCAAATCAATCCTGTAGTTTTTACGCCTGATGGCGATGGGCAAGACGATTTTACGAATATCCAGTATAAGTTTGGGCAGGCAGGCAAGGTCATGACAGCGATAGTATATGACAGGCAAGGTCGAAAAATCAAAACCATTGCTGAAAATCAGCTACTTGGTACAGAAGAAGGCACGATAGTTTGGGACGGGACTACTCAAGCCCAAACGCTTGCCCCGCAGGGGTATTATGTCGTGATTGTCAAGGTTTTTGATACACAAGGCAACGAAAAGAGCTTCAAAAAAACGGTAGCCATTGGAATTAAGTTCTAAGGAACGAGTAAAAAATAAGCTGCTAAAGATTTTGTGCGATATTTTGTGTTTAGGTAAGGCGCAATAGAAGCGCGCAGACAGTAAGACGGTGTTTTGTAATGATTATTGCAACGCAACATAAGCGCAAAAGATTAACAAAATTAGCAAGTTATTTTTTACTCGTTCCTAATGCAAAACAGCCTCGCATGAGGCTGTTTTGGTTTTTTATTTAGCAGTTTGGAAAAAATTTTCTTTGATGTGTTTGCGTAAATTGGTGGAATAGAGAACAATGCTATTTTTGGGCAATTCGTGTTTTTTGCCTCCATCTGTTTGGATTGTGATAGTGCCTTTGGCAACGTCTTGGGCTACTATCCAATAAAACCCGCCCATTTTTAGCGTTTCGCCACTCAGTAGTTCCACATTTTCAAGCAAAAAACCTACGCCTGCATTGGCTATGGCAGGCACTTTTTCCAAACTTCCTGTACCTTTGAAGGCTACCATGCGTCCTTGTGGGTCGTAAGCAAAATAAAATTCTTTGGTTTGCTCAAAAGCAAAAACTACCTCGCCTGAAGACATCTCGATGGTGGGTGGTTCGTTGTAGATGGGGTAGCCCTGTTCGTCATACGCCACTTCAGTAAGAGCTTGTTCGGTGCGCACATCTTGTCCAGAAGGCAAAATAACGGCATATTGGGCATTTTCTTTGATGATATACCAGCCTGCGGTAAAGGTTTGTGCCTTGCCTGCCCACGCGCTCAAGAGCAGGAAAGTCAATAAAAAGAGTTGTTTTTTCATTTTTTGAAAGGTTAAATATTGTCCACAAAATTCAGCAAAAAAGCCCAAAACCTTGCTTGCATAGTTGTCAGGTAGGCAAGGCGCGTGTGGGCTATTTTGGGGCTTCTTGCTTGCGCTGTGTGCAGTAGGCAAGGAAAGTGTCTGTTACGAAGTCGTGCATGAGCATTTCTTCCAATGCTTCATAACTGCGGTAGCCCAAATAGTCCGCTATTTTTTGCTCAAGTTCTGGTTTCAGACTTTGGGTAGCTTTGAAGGCAGGCAAGGCAAAAAGGCGGGCTATGCTATTGGCATCACAATCGAGCGCAAAAGCTATCTGTGCGCAATGTTTGTAAGTAAGGGGCGTTTCGGTGATATTTGCCTTGCCTGCCAAAGCAAGCATGAGGCGTTGGCGAATTTGAGGGTGCATTTTTGAAAGTTGAGAGATGAGGGTTGAGAGTTGAGAGTTGAGAGTTGAGAGTTGAGAGTTGAGGGTTGAGAGGTGAGAGTTGAGAGTTGGGGGTTGAGAGGTGAGAGTTGAGAGGTGAGGGTTTTGGGGTGTGCAAAATTGGGGAGAATTTTTGTGATAGTTTACCCAAAAAGGCGCTGATTTTTATTTTAATAAATTGATTATCAGTTTTTTGTAAAATATTTTTTGTGTGTTTTGGGTAAAAAAATATTGTGTTTTTTTATGTAGCAAATTTTTATTATCTTTGTCAAAAAATTATGGGCTACAGCAATTTCAAAAAAATACAACAAGTTACCAAAAAGTTTAGTCTTGATGTAACTTATAGCGTTCTGTTCGAAAATATAACAGACAAAGAACCAAGTGTTTGGCTTTTGGAAAGTTTAAGGCGTGCTAAATTATCACCACCCACCAACGAAAAATCAAAAGCGGAACGAATCGTGTCGCCTATTCTTTTAGAGATTTTAGATGTCTATGTAGGCAAGTTATCGTTTTTTTCAGGCGAAAGTGTCGATATTGATAGCACGCAAGACCTTGCGGAAGAGTGCGATTTTATATTTTCACTTCACCCACCCAAGCCTTTTTTAGACGCGCCTATTATCTCGTTGGCAGAGTCGAAAGATGAAGATATGGAATGGGGCATTGCACAATGTGCTGCACAAATTTATGGCACAAAATTATTCAATGAGCAAAATGGAAAGAACTTGCCTACCATCTACGGTTGTGCGACTGATGGGGTAGAATGGCAATTTATAAAATTGGAAAACAACGTTTTTTATCTGCACCCTGAAGTATTGACAGACCTCCCGCAAATCTTAGGCACGTGGCATTGGATTATTCAGCAATTCGTAAAATGAAAAAACGCTACCCTCGCACCCTTTCTTCAGGGGCAAACAATACTGTAATTGCCTTGACTGAAACCGAAGTAGGCAAGCTTTATACAGGCGATACGCGCTCTGACATAGGCTCTGAAGCAGAAAAAATGAAGTTTGCCAATACTGTCAATGCCTTGATAGTCAAATTTATACGCCTTGATGAACTCAATGAAGACGCAGAAATGTTGGTTATGGAACGCTTGTATCCTATGGACTTTCGGGCTTATGAATACGAAAAACGTGAACTTTGGCTGGAGGTCTTGGAAGATGAATTGCGGGAACTGCACAAAGCGGGTTTTGTGCATCGAGATTTGCGCAGACCGTCTGATGTAGTGGGTTTCAAATTTGACAATGTTTTCCTTACCTCTACAGGCTTTCGCTTGATTGATGTAGGAATTTCTGCCCTGAAAACCCAAGTAGGTGAGCGACTTTTTGAGCGTTATGTAACCCAAGAACTCAAGGAATTAGAGGAATTTAGAACTTTTGTTTTGGAAAGGTAAGACACTGTCATAACGCTAATAACTCTTGTGTAGAAATAACTTTAGCATAACCTTTTGCTTTCAATCCTTCATATAAAATTTTATCGCCTGTCCACAAATACGCTTCTAAAAAGTCTGCCAAAACGACAAAAGCAATGTCATCAATATCCACATCTCGGACTGTAGGCAAGGCTTTTTGCCAATATTCAAAAGGTATCAACTCTTCAGAAATAAAATGCAAAGACTTGAAAATAGTATCTTTAGTAGCTTCAAATTCTTGTATAGTATAGCCTGCCAAAGTCATAATCTTTTCTTTGTGTTTTTCTATTTCTTCCATCAACAAATGGCAAGTATAAAAAGTAAAGGCTCTTTGAGGCGCGAGCAGTAATCGTGCTATTTTGCTGTTTGTATGCAAAATGGCACTGAAAGCGATATTGCTATCTACCACGACTTTCATGGCTTCAAAAATTTGTGTTGATTTTTAGCCCACCAACCTTGCATGGCTTCTGTAGCCAAATCGTCTGCTTCTACTTGAGTAGCTTGGCTTTTTACACTTGCTTCGCAGTAGGTTATATAATCCAAAATACTTTGCAAACGGTCTTCTTGCATAGTGGTAGGCAAGGTAATGATTATCTCTTGTGGGGTTCTTACGACAGTCATAACAGCATTCAAAATAATACACAAAGCTACAAATAATCTTACAAAATACCAAAACAGCCTCACGCTTGAGGCTGTTTTTTGGTTTATTTGCGTTTTCTAAGTGCCGCAAGTTCTTTTGCTACTTTAGTGGGGTTAGCTTCGAACTCAAGTTCTGCTACCAGAACGTCCCACGAGTCATAGCCTAAGTAGGTGCAAAGGGCTTTTTGAGGCGCTTTCCTACTGCACATATTTTCGCAGTCGCAGTGTCCTTGCTTGCCAAAAATACGCTTCAGGGTACTGATGCCTATTTCGGGCATTTCATAATACAATTCACAAATGTCTTTGTGATTTTGCGGTTCTTTTCCAAATTTTGCGGAGATTTTTTTGCAGAGGGCGAGGCGGATTGAGTTTTCCATAACCAAAAACAAGGGGAAAAAAGGTGAAACAATTACCGCTCGCGGTAGCCTTTTTCGGGGTTTGTTTTTGGGTTGGTTAGACGTTCCACTTTTTTGAAAAGTGGAACGTCTGTTGCACCTTCGCTTATTCAAAATTATACTTATGCACAGGATACCAAAAGGCATTTTTCTTTCGTATTGTGTCTAACAAATTTGGAATAGAAAAATTCTTGCCTACAAATTCATATTTATTTGTGTTTATGAAATCTATTGTGTCTTGTGAGGGAGTTGCATTGTTTGTGTTATTGTTCAGATACTCTATAATTGCCTCGTTTGGCTTCATGTGTTGGATTAACACATAGTTATAAAGAACCCAGTTATAAGTGTTTTCTTTTAACAGGGATAGATTTTCTAATAAAGCCTTTAGTTCAAAGAAACTTACAATCATAGTACTAAGCCCTCTATCACTTATTTTATAATCTACAGGCACATGGTCAAAATAAAAGTTATCTGTTACAACAAGTGTATAGACTTTGTACTCAGCCATGTTTATGTCTTTCCCAAATGTTTCTTTGATTTGATTTCTTCCACAGTCCGAAGCAAAATATTTCAAATACTTTTCAATTTGTTGTTTAGCCCCTATTTCATCTTGTCTGCCTACTATTTTTCCATTGCCCACAATTTTTTCTTGAAACCAAGCCCACCTACCACGTCTATTAAAAAGATAAGTATTTTTTAATTTTAGCTCTATGCAAAGAATAGCTTTATTGGCTTCGTCTACAACTATGACATCAAACTCGCCACGTAAATCACCAGAATTTATCCCATTTGCACCAAAGTCAATATTAGCTTGAGCTATATTAGCTCCATTACCAAAACGCTTATTGAACATTTCAGCCAATGATTTGCAAATTTTTTCTTCTCGTTCTTTATCTTTAGCAGGCTCTAAAATGCCTAATGATTCTCTTTTTTGATTATTATAAAGCCTTTCAAGAATTTCATTGTAGATATTTTCAATATGGTCTATAGTGGCAAAAGCGTGTGGAATGATTTGTAAATATCCATTTTTGAATAACAAACCTGATAGCTTTATATCCTCCAATGAAGTAATAAAGCGCAAAATAGCCTTTAATTCATCAAGGGTAAGCATTTTCAAATCTTCATTTTCTTCTTTAATCTTTCCTAAAAAAGTGTCTATAGGGGTCGCTAAAATAAAACCATCAAAAGGGATTTTGTCATTGTCTATAATATTTTCATACTCTTTGACAAACTCCCAAATGAACCAACTACCATTATTAGCAAGCTGTTCGCTTGTTTCATCGCCTGTAGGGGCATTCTCAGGAAATTCGAACCAATTTTTGATAAACACAGAATTAGGTTCTCTAACAGGCAAAGGATTGTGGAAAAATTGCGCGTATGCTTTGATATATGCAGCAAGAGCAAGCACAGAATAAACCGTAACACAAATGCCTGTTTCGACATAAACGTGCATTTCACGAATGTTGTCTTCAGCTTTAGGTATATAATGCTCCTGCAAAAAATGGCGATAATGATATGTTCGCCATTGTTCTGTCATGAGCAACATTAGCCCTTCAGGTATTTTACCTTCTTCTACTCGTTTTTGGTCTTCTTCAGTCATTTCATAAGACAATGAAGTTGCACCTTCAGGTGAACTTAATACAGTTGCATTTGAAACGAACATGGCAGCAAAACCTTCATTTGTTTTGAGTCGAGCATCATGCATTTGAAAGTGCGCATCTTCTGAAACAAGATCTTTAGACAAATGTGCGTACACTTGGGTTTTTAGCTTTTCTTTGACAACTTCCAAAGAATACCTGTTAGTTTCATGATTGCCTGTAAATTCATGGAAAATGCCACCACTGAGGTCATGAATAACATAGTCATCAAAAATTACCATGTCTCGCAATTCACGAACCCAAATCATACGATATTTGCAAGCCAGTAAGGTTGCAATTTTATCAACAGATAGTTTTGCCCTATCTACTTCGGGCGCGTTGCTGTGTGGCTCCGCCTCTTTCAAAACTTCGTATAAGGCTTGTAAGGCTTCCTTCGAGTAGGTAGGCAAGCCCAAAGAGATAACATCTTGCCTATCAAATTGATAAGCATACGTGGAAAGTTCCAAGCAAATAACCAAAACTTCAAGCAAATCATCATATTGAATTTTGCCTTTTATTTGATTTAGAGCATTTTTGTAGGTTTGGTACTGATTATGCCTATACCGTACAAGCAATAAGCAATCCTCTAGTTTTCTCTTAATTGTTTCGTCAATAAGAGGGTAGGGATTATTCTCAAGCTCTTTTACAACATTTTCCAAAAAAGGAAAATAGTGCATTTCATACTTGTCATTCGCAAAATAATTACGAAGAACCACTACAGCTTGGTTGCAGGGTTTAGAAAGGTCTGTTAAAAAACGATTGACCTTTGGTTGATGTTTTTTGAATTGTGATTGGTTGTTGTTCATAATACTGAAAAAGAGAGTTTAGCGCATTGCTAAGACAATATTATAAACACAATCTAAACACAATAACGAATCCCCGCTCCAAAAAGTTTCAAAATTCAAATATTTCTTTCAATATGCTCTGTATCTTTGTTTGATGGGACACCAAACAAGGTTTTTTTATTGTCTTGTCCACGTTTGGTGTCCCACCAAACGTACAGGACTATCCCAAAACCAGTTTCCGATGTGTATAAGTTGCAAATAGGCTAAAATAATCAAAAAATGCACCTTAATTTTTTAGACCTTTTGCAAAAAAAAATTATTTATAAAATATTGGTAATCAAATTTTTACAAGACTTATAATAACTACAATTTAAAAAAAACAGCCTTCAAATAAAAAAAAACGCCTCAAATTGAGGGTTTTTTTTTAGCATTATAGACTGAATGCTTTTTTGATAGCGTCCACGTGGTCAAGTTTTTCCCAAGTAAAGAATTCTACTTCCTTCTTGATTTTTTTGCGCACTTCACGTTTTTCGTTCGCATCTTCAGTGATTTCTACAAGTAGAAGCTCTACTTCTTTCTTGTACGAATCACGACCTACGTGTCCATAAGCGGCAGTTTCAGAGAAGATAGGATTTTTCAAGCCCAATCTGTCCACGATGGCTTTGGGGCGCATATCAAATATTTCGTTTAAGCGGTTGCCTATTTCAGCATCAGTAAGATTTACTTTGGCAGTACCGTAAGTATTCACATTCAAAGATACAGGTTTTGCTACACCGATAGCGTATGCCACTTGTACCAATATCTCGTCTGCGATGCCTGCCGCTATAGCATTTTTGGCAATATGACGTGCCGCATACGCCGCACTTCTATCCACTTTCGAGGAGTCTTTGCCAGAGAAAGCACCACCGCCATGCGCACCTTTGCCACCGTAAGTATCCACGATGATTTTTCTGCCTGTCAAGCCAGTATCTCCGTGAGGTCCACCGATTACGAACTTGCCTGTAGGGTTGATGTGGTAGATGGTGTTTGCATCAAGTAGATTGGCAGGAATCACACGCGGGATAAGAATTTCAATCATATCTTTGCGAATTTTTGCCAACATATTTGCTTCAGTATCGAAGTCGTCATGTTGTGTACTTACTACTATAGTGTGTACGCGAAGGGGTTTGCCATCTTTGTACTCTATCGTAACTTGTGATTTTGCATCAGGGCGGAGGTAGCCGATAGTTTGTGTTTCTTCTTTGCGGATACGCGCAAGCTCTTTCACAAGGCGGTGTGAGAAAGCAAGTGCCATAGGCATATATTCGGGTGTTTCGGTGCTGGCATAGCCAAACATCATACCCTGGTCGCCTGCCCCTTGTTCTTTGTCCAAACCTTTGCCTTCATCTACGCCTTGTGCGATGTCGGGCGATTGGCTGTGTACGTTTACCATTACGCCACAAGATTCTGCATCAAAGCAATAATCAGCGTGGTCATAGCCTATTTTTTTGATAGTTGCGCGTACTATGTCGGGGATTTCAACGTAAGCTTTGGTAGTAATCTCGCCTGCCACTACCGCCTGTCCTGTCGTAACAAGTGTTTCGCACGCTACGCGAGAATGGGGGTCTTGCGCAAGCATCGCATCAAGTACAGCGTCAGAGATTTGGTCTGCTACTTTGTCAGGGTGTCCTTCAGAAACAGACTCAGAGGTGAATAGATAATTCATTACGTATGATTAAGAGTTTTTAACCTTTTGTTTTCAGGGTGCAAAGGTAGTAAGGTTTTGTATAATTTGCAAACTTGCCTACCCACCTGTAGCGCGGGCAGGCAAGGCTGGGGAGGCAAGTTTGAAAATTTTAGTGGGTTTTGGGGCAGGCAAGGTCTATTTTATTTGGTATTTTGGTATTTTTGCCTTATAAAAAACAA
The DNA here is from genome assembly GCA_013298105.1 of Cytophagales bacterium. Lineage (GTDB taxonomy): Bacteria > Bacteroidota > Bacteroidia > Cytophagales > Microscillaceae > RDXI01. The sequence goes on along the minus strand of JAAFJK010000410.1, from coordinate 5,303 downwards.
CAAAATTTGGGTGTTACAATTATATTCTTTTTTTTTCAAACCTTTGCAAACAAATAGGTTTGGCAAAGTGTCTATTCTGTACTACTTTTGCAAAATTATTATAGCGACTTCTAAAACACATGAAAGTAACCGAACATTTGGCGCAGTCCCCCAAAACCGTTTTTTCTTTTGAGATACTTCCGCCCCTCAAAGGACAAAGCATCAATCAGCTTTTCAGTGCCATTGAGCCACTCATGGAGTTCAAGCCTGCCTTCATAGATGTTACATACCACAGAGAGGAATATGTCTATACACAGCAACCCAATGGATTCCTTGAACGCAAAACCACCCGCAAACGACCTGGTACAGTAGGTATATGTGCCGCTATCATGAACCGATACGGCATTGATGCAGTACCGCACTTGATATGTGGAGGCTTCAGCATAGAAGAAACAGAAAACGCATTGATAGACCTTGACTTTTTGGGCATCGACAATGTGTTGGTGCTTCGTGGTGATGCCATCAAGTCTGAAGGAAAGTTCGTACCTGAAGCCAACGGACATCACTTTGCTTCAGAGCTACTTGAGCAAGTAGCTCAAATGAATAAGGGCAAATACCTTGACCAAGAGTTACAAAAAACCGCGCCTACAAGTTTTTGTATAGGTGTAGCGGGCTATCCTGAGAAGCACTTTGAGTCACCCAATTTGGATAAAGACCTCGAATACCTGAAACTTAAGGTCGACTTGGGTGCTGAATATATCGTAACCCAAATGTTTTTTGACAACAATAAATACTTTGAGTTTGTGCGCAAATGCAGGGCTATGGGGATTCAAGTGCCTATCATACCTGGTCTGAAGCCTATCACTGCCAAAAATCAGCTTACAGTATTGCCCAGTATTTTTCACATAGATTTGCCACACGATTTGGTAAAGGCACTGGATAAATGCAAAAACAACGAGGAAGTCATGCAAGTAGGCATAGAATGGGGCATTCAACAATCCAAAGAACTCATGGAGTTTGGTGTACCTTGCCTGCACTACTATTCTATGAGCCGTTCTGTAGCCGTACAAAATATTGCCAAGGCGTTGTTTTAAGATTAGTACAATCTGTCCCACCTCCCGAACTCCCAAAACCCCATGCTAAAAGCCACCCAAATCACCAAATCATACCAAAAGTTAGAAGTCCTCAAAGGCGTGAGCCTTGAGATACAGGCAGGCGAGATAGTCGCTATAGTGGGGGCTTCGGGGGCAGGCAAGAGTACACTTTTGCATATCTTGGGTACGCTCGATAGACCAGACGGAGGCGAACTATACATAGCCGATACAAATCTACTAAAACTTGCGCCCAAAGCCCTCGCCCAATACCGCAATAGAGAAGTAGGTTTTGTGTTTCAATTCCATAACCTTTTGCCTGAATTTACGGCATTGGAGAATGTCTGTATGCCAGCCTACCTGAGCGGTATGCCCGAAAAGCAGGCGCAGGCAAGGGCAAAAGAACTGCTCGACTATCTTGGACTTGAGGCGCGTATGAAGCACTTGCCTTCCCAGCTATCGGGAGGCGAGCAACAGCGCGTATCTATAGCACGCGCCCTTGTGAATAAACCCAAAATAGTATTCGCAGATGAGCCAAGCGGAAACCTCGACTCAAACAATGCTCAAGAGTTACACAAACTTTTTTTTCGCTTGCGCGAAGAAACCCAACAAACATTTGTTATCGTAACCCACAACCAAGCCTTAGCCGACATGAGCGACAGGATATTGCGTATGCGCGATGGCGCTATGAAACTTGAGTAATATTTTCTGGTTTTTCAAAAGTTGTTGCACAAAAACTTTATGAAGGAATTGAATGTAACTCTTTCAAAGTGTGCCATATTTTCTTCTGCCATAACTTTTGAAGAATCATAAAACAAAAATCTTGTAAAAGCAGTTTGAAATGTAGCTATTTTTTTGTAATATTGCGCTATGGAAAGTGTTGGTCTAATTTTTATCTTTGTGGGTTATGTATTGGTGCGTATCATGCTCGGGCATCATAATACCCCCACTATGCGTGATAGAAAGCAATTTCAGCCACTCATAGCGCAGGTAGGCAAGAAACAATATGCTGAAGTACTGCCTCTCATAGAGTCTGCACTCCAAAAAAAGCCCGAATCTGCACTTTGCTGGGCTTTGAAGGCGCAATGTCATTTGGGACTAAAAGAATATAATCAAGCTGTATTCTATGCTGAGAAAGCTGTGAATATAGACCACACTTTGTACGAAACATACTACCACAAAGCCTTGGCTTACTATGAATTGAATGACATCTCAAACGCGCTTTGTGATTTGGATAAGGCGATTTGGTATAGCAGAGAGCAGTTTGCCGCCGCTTTTTACCACAAAGGATTGATACTTCTTGAGCTTGAGGAGGAGCAAAAAGCTATAGATATTTTTGAAAAAGCCATCAAGCTCGGACATGAATCCGCCAATATAGCACTTTTGCGCCTCCAACACCGCGTAAAACAAAAAAATATTTGATTTTATTTTTTCGGTTTGACAACCGCAAGCGGGTTGCCAACCGAAAAAATGAGTTATTTACTTTTTAGAAATCGCAAGAATCGAGGCAATGATATGCGCACAAGGACCTTGCCTGAGTTTATTCCGTCTGTGGTAAGAGCAAGTACATTCAGCAAACTTGGTACGTCCATCTTTATCTAATTGAACGACAGGCTGATAAAAGAAGTTATCGCCTTTGGAGTTTTTGCTTTGTACGCCTACTTTATATTCTTGCAAACCGTTGTCTAAGGCGGTTTCGCTCAATATTTCCACGTTTTTGTTTTTTATCAGGTTCACAGCTACGCGCATACGCTCGTCCTCTTCAGATTCTGTAAGTTTGATGTCTTGCTGTAGGAGCTGTCGGGCGCGGTACTTGCCAGTGAGGTGGTCATACATAGCCTGTCCATTTTTTGCCAACTCTTGGAGGGCAAAAGTAGCATTTGCCCTTTCTATATTCAATATTTCGGCAACTTCGGCAGGTGTAGTTGAGAGTTTTTGGACAAGGATTTTTTCTACTTTGGAGATGTCTATGTTTTTTGCAGAGCCTGTAGAAGCCAATAAATCAAAATTTGCCTTGCCTGCCCAGTCGTTCGCTGTCCAGCCCGAAAGTCCCAAATCAAACCTATGTCCATTGTCGGGCATTTGGACTGTCCAGTAAGAAGGCATACCTGTACCAAGCAATTTTACATCTACTCTTTCGGTATAGGGTAGGAGGTCTTTCAGCACAAATAAACGCCTACGCCCCCAGATGCGGATTTCTTGGGCTGTTTCGCCTGTATATGTATATGTATCTTCTACTTCTATGCCCCAAGGGTCTATGACGATTTTTATTTTTTCATTGGGCGTAAGCAAAAAACGGATAGAGCGTGGACTTTCCTGCTCATGCTTTCGTTCTATCTCGTACAGCACTTTGCTAAGTGTTTGAGAATGAAGGACTAAAGAAGTACCATCAAGTGTAGAAGCCGATTGGACTTGCAAAAAACCGCGTACCCATGTTTCGGGTAGGTCTATTTTTTTCTCTACATTCGCGCCCATGTTTGTGGCAAGTTCTACTTTCTCAAAAGCTACTTTCAGCCATGCGGGTCTGTATGAGCGGACGCGGTATATCTCGTCTGCAAGAGCTTGGCTGAAGTCAATGTTGGTAGTGCCATAATCTACTTTTCCGAACGTTTCCAATAAATCGGAAGGTACACTTACACGCCCATACGTGGATTCATCTAATGAAAAGCCTTCAAATATCACTGCGTCTGGGTGTACGCTTATGACAGGGTCGAGGGCATACCACTTGTCGCGGTCGTGTTTGTATAGCCACTGGTAGTAGTCATATCTTGATTTATTGACGGCTTGTTCTATGGGGCGGACTTCTTTTTTGAGTTGTTTTTGTCTGATTTTGAGTTTTTCGCGCTCCTCGAGCATGAGCGCTTTTTTTGCCTCTATATTTTTTAGGTGTGCGGGGAGTTCTTCTATATATCGTTCCATAACCCACTCTTGGTAGGCGGTATTGTCTTTTTGCTTAGGTCGCCAATCGCTTTTGACTACTTGGCGCAAAGCAAGCATGAGCCTTGCATATCCCAAACTTTCCTTTATCATGGCGTGCAAAGAAACGGGCTTGCGCGATAGCTCAGGGGCGAAGTCAAAAGTCATGCCTTGTGCGTCATTTTGGGCAGTACTTGGACGGCTGTAGGATTGTGTTACTTGCATATATTTCGCTTTATTTTTTTACAAATATACTAAAAAACAGATGAAATTGCAAGTTTTTGGAGAAAAAAAATGACAACGTACCAAAAAATGACCTTGCCTACCAATGCAGGTAATATGCCCACAGAAAAAGTGTATTCAGTCCTACCAAACCTGATAAGATGACCAAATATAAAAATGGGTGTATCGGAAAACGCGCCGCTATCTCAAAGTGTTTCAGCAATACGCGCTCGTCTAAGGGTACGTCTTGTTCTTCAAAGTATTCGTTTTGTGTTTCTATTTTGAGGGCTTCATGAAGCATTACGCCTCTTTTTTTCAGGCTTTGGAACTCCCACAAAAGGACTACTTGCACGCCCGAAAGAATGATAGAAACGACCATCACGCTTACTAAAATCAATAAACCCACCATCTTGTGCGGAGTAAGCCAAAATACAGGCAATGTACCCATCACACAACCCGCAAAAATACGCGCCAAACGCCTGAAGGTATGCTCACTGATGTTTTCAAGCTCCTCTATGTTGTCGCTTAGTTTGTCCCAATAAGAATCAATCTTACTGATAACACCATCAGAAGTGAGATAGTAATTGGAAGGATTGTAAGAGGGGCGTTGCATAAAAAATGGAGGGAGGTTAAAACATTGTATATCAGTATTTTGCGCTTTATGAAAGATGATAGATAGTTTTAATTCTCAAAGTTATATTTTTTTTCTCTTTTTTCCTAATCTTAAGCAGAAAATATTAAAAAAACCATGCAATGCCCCACAAAAAAAGCCAATTGCGAAGCATATACCCAGACCGCCAAGCGATTTTGCTTTTGAAATGAAAGGGCGTAAAAAGCCCACAGAAGCAAGCAAGAGGCAATAAACCAAGCTATATAGTTTTGGATAGGAACGACCTTGCCTGCCCAATCCCAGAAATGAAAACGCATAGCGACAGGCTCTATCCAAATATCCAAAAAAGTCATCAAACTTGCGCCTAAGACTATCTTAAGCAGGGTAGGCAAGTGCGTCTGTTCGGCTATCACGCCACAGGCATAGACCAGCACCCACCAATTCAGTGCTATAGTCAAAGGCACTTCAAAGACCTTCCAACCCAA
>JAAFJK010000532.1 GCA_013298105.1 Cytophagales bacterium | reverse complement strand
AATTTCACTCACGCGAAGCCACGCTGTAAGCGTCTGTTGGTATTGCTTAACCGCGTAAAAGCTCGATAACAGACGCTTACAGCGTGGCTAAATATTCTCAAGTTATTTTTTACTCGTTCCTTATTTGTTCGCGGTTTTTTTTCGGACCCGCAACCGCAAGCGGATTGCCAACCGAAAAAAAACGAACATTTAACTAAGACTGCCAGTAGTTCGCTTTTTCAAACAAAACTACTATCTTTGCAAAAAATTATTTTTTATGGTACAAACTGTATTATCTGCCCAAGAAGCCATTGCGCTCGAAGAAAAATATAATGCCCACAACTATCACCCCTTGCCTGTCGTACTCACGAGGGGCGAAGGCGTACACCTGTGGGACGTAGAAGGAAAACGTTATTATGACTTTTTGTCTGCCTATAGTGCTGTAAATCAAGGACATTGCCACCCGCGCATCATCAATGCTTTGATAGAACAAGCCCAAAAACTTACCCTTACTTCCAGAGCTTTTTACAACGATAAATTGGGCGAATATGCCGAATACCTTACCCAATATTTTGGTTATGACCGCGTATTGCCTATGAATACAGGCGTAGAAGGAGGCGAAACTGCCCTGAAGCTCTGCCGTAAATGGGCGTACCAAGTGAAAGGCGTACCTGCCAATGAAGCCAAAATAATATTCGTGCGCAATAATTTTTGGGGACGCACACTCGCGGCTATCTCGTCTTCTACAGACCAAAACGCCAAAAATGATTTTGGACCTTACATGACAGGGTACGAAATTATCCCCTACAACGACCTCGAAGCCCTTGCAGTAGCCTTAGAAGATAAAAATGTGGCGGGCTTTATGCTTGAGCCGATTCAGGGCGAAGCGGGCGTAGTAGTGCCAGACGAAGGTTATTTGCGCAAAGCCTACGAAATGTGCCACGCCAAGCGCGTGCTATTCATAGCAGATGAAGTGCAGACGGGCATAGCGCGTACAGGCAAGTTACTTGCCTGCGACCACGAACAAGTAAAACCCGACATTTTGATTCTTGGAAAAGCCCTTTCGGGCGGTGTGATGCCTGTATCGGCTGTCCTCGCAAATGACGAAGTGATGCTTTGCCTCAAGCCTGGACAACATGGCTCTACCTTTGGTGGAAACCCCCTTGCCTGCGCTGTAGCGACTGCCGCCCTCGAAGTGGTAAAAGATGAAAACTTGCCTGCCAATGCCGAACTTATGGGCGAAATATTCCGAAACCGTATGCAAGAATTGGTAAATAAAACCGAAAAAGCGGTCTTGGTACGTGGAAAAGGATTGCTTAATGCGCTTGTAATCAATGATACAGAGGCAAGCGACCGCGCTTGGAATGTGTGCATGAAGATGAGCGAAAACGGACTACTTGCGAAGCCTACGCATGGCAACATCATCAGGTTTGCGCCCCCACTCGTCATTACAGAATCCCAAATACACGAGGCGTGCGACATCATAGCGCATAGCGTGCTTACTACAGAATAAATTTTTAGTTAGCCCCCAGCCCCAAAGGGGAGTTTTTGTCCAAATGGAGATAATTCTCCCCTTTGGGGCTGGGGGCTAAAATGTTACCTTGCCTGCCTCACACCCGCAGGCAGGCAAGGTTAAAATTATTTTCCAAAGGACAAGCGATTGTCCAAAACGTTCTTTGATATGCTAAACAGACGACACCTCAGAATAAAAGTAATGCAAGCCCTCTATGGCTTTGAGCAGGCTAAATCGGCTACACTCCATATCTGTATGGACAAGATTAGCCACGCTTTTGACCCCGATTGGAATGACGAGCGCAGTCCAGAACTGAACGCGGCGCGTGTAGAAAAGGCGAAAATGGCAGGCAAGACTTTCCAGCAAAACTACCAAGATACGCATTGGCTCGATACTACCTTGCCTCCCGATGTCCGCAGAGTGGTACAACAATACATCAAAAATTACCACGAAAGCATCGACACAGAGCGCAAAGGGTACTTCCATGGACTCCTCCGAGATGTCCACAAACTGTACGAAAACTACTTACTTCTTTTGGCTCTGCCCAAAGCCTTGACAATGCTTGTGGAAGAAGACCGCGAACTTTTGCGCACCACATACCTCCGCAAAGATGAAGCAAAAGGCGACTATAAATTCAGGGAAAATAAAGCCGCGCTCTTTTTGGCAAATCATGACGCGCTTTTGGTGGAACTCAAAAAACGCAACCTGAGCTGGCAAAATCACGAAACTGTATTGCGTGATTTTTATAGAAATGCCCTCCGAACAGATAAAACCTACCAACTCTACAATGAAAGTAAATTCGTAACCCCCGAAGAGGAGCGCGAAATGGTGGCACATATCTACAAACACCTGATATTCAGCCAACAAAATTTGGTCTATTTCTCCCTGAAAGAGTTTGAGGTAAAACGCTTTGGCATAGATGCGATGGCGCGTACCGAAACTTTTGAATTTATTAGGAATCAAATATTTGCCCTTGCCTCCGAAACACTCACAAAATACGCGCAAAACTATCAAATCAATGCCGAAAAAGTACAGGATTGGTGCGCAGAAATAGAAAAACACCTCAAAGACTTTTCCCAAAACCTTGCCAAAGTAAAAGACAGGGTAAAAGAGGCAAAAGAACTAAACAATCCCACGCCTGCACCTGATAGAAGTAAAAGCAGAGAAAGAGAACAAGAACCCCCAGAAAATTATTCTGAAGGCAAGGAAGTTGAACGCAAATTTATGGACAGTGTCCGCAGATTGCACGCTACTTTGCGGGAGGCAGTAAAGCTCTTGGTAGGCAAGTTTTCGCTCTGTTTGGAGGAAGCAGGACAAAACCTACTCGAAAAACAAACGCCTAATCTGACCTCTATTGAGGAGGCTTTGCGGGGCTACATGGGCGCGTTTGGGGTAGGCAATCACCCACAAGACCAGCTCACGATACAGATGGAGAACGACAAAGGGGCTTCTATTTTGCAAGACCTTTTTCAAGAACTTGACTACAACTGGGAAGAAAATGGCAAAGTAGTCCAAAACATGATTTCAAAAACTTTGAAAACAATGGACTTGCCTACCCCGACAAACTTTGAATTGGTGGAACTTTCAGCGAACTGGGAGGAAGACAAGGAGTTTTTCTTGGAGCTATTTAGGTGTACTGCCGAATATATGCCCGAAGCCGAAGCACAACTCACTGCCAAAACCAAAAACTGGGACTTTTCGCGTATGGTAGGCATCGACCGCCTCATCATGCAGATGGCAATAGCTGAAATGGTAAATTTTACAAGTATTCCTATCAAAGCTACCCTGAATGAATACCTTGAGATTGCCAAAATATACAGCACACCACGCAGTAAGGAGTTTATCAATGGTTTGCTTGACCAAGTGTCGCAGAGCATGGTGGCAGAAGGGCTGATACGCAAAAGTGGCAGAGGATTAATTGACAATAAATAGTTTTTTCGGATTGCCAACCAAAAAAACTATTTTTGGTTGGCAATCAGAGGAAAGCGTGAATTTTTTGCCCTTGTTGGTATTTCAAAAAAAAGATGTAATTTTGTTCTTTAGCTATACTAATATTTATAAATCATAAATCACAAATCAAAAATGTCAAAACAAGAAGAAGGCGGCTTTAACCTTATAGGTATGCTCAAAATAGGCGTTCCGTTATTGATTGGTGGGATAGTCCTGCTATTTTTGTTTGTGCCAAGTATGTTTGAGTCGGCTACAAGTGCTTTTAATAATGTCTTGCCTGCCCCAAAAAGTGGGAGCGACATGGGGCTACTGACTATAGAGGAGTTAGACCAACTAAAATCTTATACCTCTTTGGCTGATGCCTTCAAAAGCCCCGATGATGTGCGTGTGATGAAGCTCGGAGGGCAAAATATGGAAGATGTACCCGCCTCTATAGCCCAATTCAAAAAAATGCAAGTTTTAGAATTGCAAAATAACCGCATAGAGTTCGTAGCTAAAGAAATTGGACAACTCCCTTTTTTGCAATATTTGTTTTTGAGTAACAATAAAATCACAGTACTGCCCGAA
>JAAFJK010000021.1 GCA_013298105.1 Cytophagales bacterium | reverse complement strand
CAATAAAGCCAATCATGGCTGTAAAAGAAAAGGTCAAACCATTCAGATACAATGCCCAAATACCACCAATTGCTCCTAAGGGTATCACAGAAAGTACAATCAGCGTGGACTTCAAACTGCCAAACTCTAATACTAATGCCGCGATAAAGGCAAAAACAGTGAGCATAATAATCATACCGAAGCCACGAAACGAGTTATTTTGGTTTTCTAACTCGCCTGCCGCTACCCAATGATAGCCTTCAGGAAATTTCATTTTGGCTAATTTTGCCATTACCTCCTTATTCAAGTTGCTATAAAGATAACCTATTTCAGCATAAGCATTTACGGTTGTGTAGCGTTGTTTGTCCAAATGTCTGATAGCATTGGGCGAAGTTTCCATCACAATATCTGCGACTTGGCTCAAAGGAATAGCCGAATTATTCACAGAATTGATGTAAATTCTATCAAATACTTGGATATTTTGCGCCTCTTGTCGAGCAAGGGTAACGTTGATGTTTACTTTGTCTTGCCCCTCGCCTACATTCATGCTCGCGGCAGGCAAGCCTGCAATCGCTATGCGTGTGGTTTGGTCAATATTTGCTACTTGTACGCCCAAAAGTCCCGCTTTTTCCTTGTGAATTTTCACCTTTAAATCCGTTTTTTGGGTAGCGATAGGATTGAAAATATAGGTCGTACCTTTCACAGATTTAATGACATCTTCCACTTGGTAGGAAAGTTTGCGCAAAGTGTCTAAGTCTTTGCCAAATATACGAATGGCTACAGGAGCTTCTAAAGGCGGTCCTTGTTCATATTCCAAGATTTCAACTTTGGCTTTGGGATATTGCGCAAAGGTATCCCGCATCTTCTTGACCAAATCCGTTTTTTCGTCCATGCTATGCGTATCACATTGGACATAGATATTGGCGAAGTTGATTTGCTCATTGCGTTGATTGACGTTGTAATATACTTGTGGATTGCCTTTGCCTATATTGCTGGTGTAATACACAATGTGTTTTTCTTTCGCCAATACTTGTTCTATTTCTTTTGTAACTGCATCTGTTTCTTCGAAAGAAGAAGAAGGAGGCAATTCTACATTGATATAAAATTGTGGTTTATCGGACTTAGGAAAAAGGCTAAAACCCATAAACGGTACTACCATAAAACCTGCCGTTACCAGCACAAAAGTGATAAGCAAAGCAGGGTAGGGGTGGCGCAATGCCCACACCATGAGCTTGCTGTAGGTAAGTTGGATACCTCTATTCAAAGCACGCAAAAAGATATTGCCTTCAGGGGAATGATGCGCCTTGAGTATGTATTGCGCCAAAAAAGGCACTATCGTAAGCGAAACAAGCAAAGATGCAGAAACTGACGTTACTACTGCCATAGGCAATCCTCTTATAAAATCTCCTGCTGCTTCAGGCAAGTTTAGCAAAGGCATAAAGGCAATAATCAGTGTAATCGTAACACCTATCACAGCTAAAGCAATTTGCTTCGTGGACTCGATAACCGCGTGGCGGACTGTGTGTCCATCGCGCATAAAACGCTCTATGTTTTCCACAATCACGATGGCATCATCTACCAAAATACCCAACGCCACTATCATACCTACAATGCTCAATTGGTTGATGGTATAGCCCAAGACTTCTAACAAAAATAATCCTACAGACAATGAGAGTGGAATGGAAATCATGACCACCACAGCGGCACGCCAACCTAAAGGCAACAAGGTAATAGACACCAATAAAATAGCTATCAAAAAATCTTGCCCCAAACGACTTAGCCTGTTTTTTACGCTGACTGAGTTGTCAAAATTTTGTGTCAACCTCATAGAAGTAGGCAGTTTTTTCTCAAAGGCTTTGAGGATAGGGCGTACTTCGCCATCTACCGCAAAAATATTCTTGCCTGCCTTTTGTGCTGCAGTGATGAGTACGGCTCTTTTTCCGTTTAGGCGGGTGCGGTGTGTTTCTTCCGCATACTTGTCTGTAACGTTTGCTATGTCTTTGAGATAGACGATTTTTTGCCCAGAACTGAACACAATCGTATTTTTGATGTCTTCTATAGTTTCATATTCGCCACTTGTTTTGACATTGAAACTACGCTTGCC
>JAAFJK010000111.1 GCA_013298105.1 Cytophagales bacterium | reverse complement strand
CAGCAATCGGGTTATTGTAGGCAAGGGTAAAGAAAACTGTACCATTTTGCCAAACACCTGCTGGACCTCCTCCTGGTTGCATATCTATATTTTTGAACAACACCTTGTTTCCCACCACACTTGTAGCGGCAATGTCTCTATTCATACCAACATCTGAGAACCCAAAGGCTATTTTGTAGTCTGCAGGATTGGTAGAAGTATAACCCAAACCTGTCAAATCAAACTCAAGAGCAGTCGTAAAAGTCGAGGTGTAAGCCGAAGTGCTTTGCACCTTGAAAATACGATTCATGCGCTTATTCGTCATAGAACCAAGCGAAGTGAAAGGCACGGAAGAAGCAAAATCAACGCTTGCGCCATTGTCAGCTACCATAAACGCATTCTTGTCCGCAGGCAAGGTTGCCATATTTGCGCTATTCGAAGCGGCTATACTGCTACCATTGGCAATGCTCAAGAGATTGGTATTGACACTTTGAGATTGCTTTTGAACAAGATTACCCGCATCATCACGCACAATACCAAAAATATTTTTGTTGTACGCGCCTGCTGTAGTAGCGTCCCAGATAACCGTACCGTCCGACAATACATAGTTGGTAGCTGTCGTTTGGTCAAGTGTAATACCATACTTGATAGCCAAATGCGATTCTATTTTGGCAATATCTGCCACCATCAAAGGTTGGTTGTAAACTGCCACCTCGCCTATAGTGCCTTTGAAAACACGCTGAGGCAAAGAACCTAAAGTACGTCCTCCAATCTCAAAATTATTTTCAACACCTATCGCATTGCCACACGCGCCAGAAGTAGTTTCAAGTTTACCATCTAAAGACATGGTGCCTCCTGTAGTGTTGCCTGCAACATTGTACGCCCCGCGTACAATCCTGTAGCGGTTGATAGGCGAGGTGGTAGGCGAGCCTACACACGCTATCCCATCTAATACATAGCCCGAAGGTGTCCAAACGATTCCCTGTCCATTGGCATTATTAGCAACTAAGGTCGGGTCGTTGGTTGTAAATAAACCTGAAACGTTTTGTGTAATGCCTTCATCTTTGGCTACCACAAACATAGTAAGCGGATTAGCACCAAAATTGACGCTTGAAATACCTGCAAGGCGTTTGCCACTTGCTCCTGAAAAATTAACAGAAGGATTGAAGTTAGTCGCATTTACAGTAATGTCAGCTGAAGGTGCGATACTTGCCTCTGTAGTAGCATTGCCTGTTTGGTCAGCCCATTGTGAAACATTATTGCCTGATGCTGTTATGCCTGCATCACCTTTTACCCAAAAAGACAAGCCTGTTCCAACACCTGCGGGTGGGACAATAGGAGGTGCGGGCGCATTGTAAAGAATAGCCAAATAAAAGTTAGTTGGATTATTGCCCTGTGCTGTAGAGGAGCCTCCATTGGTATAAAATAACTTATTACCTGCATACATAGTTGTTTGTAAGGCTTCGCCTACCCCGTCATACACACCATCAAGCGAAATTACCACCTTATAATCTGATGCTGTAGTAGAGGTGTAACCCAAACCTGCCAAATCTATTTCTAAACTAAAATTTCGGGCAGTAGGTGTCAAACTTTGCACCATCCACTGACGCGCCATAATTTTGTTATAGCCTGCAAAAGCAGTGTTCGTAGTAGCAGAGGCGAATGTTGCTGAAGCACCATTGTCTCCAAGCCCAATTCTTGATAAATCTGACCCAAATGTAAAAGCATTCGCGCTATTACTTCCCAAAACACTTGTGCCTGTAGTGAGGAATACAAATGATCCTGGATTTTGGCTTTTAGATTGCTTTTGGTTTAAATTGCCTGCATCATCACGTGCTATGATAGCAATATTGTTGTTGTAAGCGGCATTGGTAGTAACGTCCCAAGCAATTTTTGCACCATCAGAAAGCACATAGTTTTGCGCCATAGTGATACCATACTTGATAGCCAAATATGACTCTAATTTTTGGCGGTCTGTAGCTGAAAGATTGTTGTCATAAAAAATAACTTCTGCTATGTCGCCTCCAAAAAATTCACTATCAGTTGCTGAACCTGTTTGTGCCTTGCCTATGGCATAATTGAGGTTCGAAAGGCTTGAAAAGTTATTCACAAATGTATTAGAACCATCTGCACTGCCATTGCTGAAATGCGAAAAGGTTGTACCATTGCGCACAAAACTCGAAAGGCGAAGCGCATTGATATTGTTGGTGCTGGTACTGAGCGAATTGATATTAGCCAAACCATCATCAAGCAAATGTACCTTGCCTGCGTTTAGACCGTTGTTTACACGATATTGGATATTACCTGTGGTTAAGCCATTCAGAGGACCCAAAATAGTATGTTGTTGTACGGCAGTATTCGTTTTATAAACCGCCATTATACTAAAATTTTGCGAACCTGTACTTATCAAAGGTGTACCTGTATTCAAAGTAAACGCATCAGAAGTACCATTGAAAGACATGGAAGGATTGTAGTTTATGCCTACAGCCTTGTAAGTAGCCGAGCCTGTTCCTGCAATGGAGTTGCCTGTCCAAGTCGTTACGTTTGCATTGTTGGTAGTAGTGCTTGAGCCTGCATCTGCTTTGTACCAAAGGCGTAAGTTATTACTTACTGAAGCAGGTGCGGCAACAGCAGGCAATTTGTAGCCCATCGTGAAATAATACGTATTTGAACCTGTAGGACTCATGGGTATCATTTGCGAACCACCTATATAAAACTCCAATACATTGCCTGTCATGGCATTGGGAGCAATATTGATAGTAGTTGAATTCAAACCTGCATTAGAAGCAAGAACTAAAGAATAGTCTGCCATGTTGGTAGAAGTATAACCCAAGCCTGTGATGTCCATGTAGATTTTGACATCATTCATAGCAAAACCTGTTTTTTGCACTTGCCACACGCGGTTCATGCGGTGTGTTAGCCCAAAATTTGTAAAGGTATTGGCAGTAGCGAAAGAAGTCGTGCCATCATCATTGCTTGCAAAGTAAAATTCATTGTTGGCAATGGTAGCAGTATTCGAAACATTGTCTGTCGCTATAGTATTTCCTGCTGTGAGGCGTATGATGTCGTTTTGCGAAACAGATTTAGATTGTTTTTGGTCTAATCCGCTTCCTGTGTCCTTGCCTACGCCTATCAAGCCTGCGCCAAAGCCCGCGCCTGTGGCAGTGTTCCAAACAATAGTGCCTGCACTGTTTGTATAGTTAAGCCCATTGAAAGCCATGCCGTATTTGATTGCCAAATAGGTATGTACCTTTGCACGGTCTAAACTTGCTAAGTTAGTATCATAAAAAATGACTTCGGCAATATCTCCACCAAAAAACTCACCGTCCGTAGCTATGCCTGTTTGGGCTTTTCCTATGGCATAATTGAGGTTAGTCAGGTTAGAAAAGTTATTGGTAATCGTAGATGATCCGTCAAATGCGAAATTGGTAAAGTGCGTAAAAGTTGTACCACTGCGTATAAAATTTGACAGATTGGTAGCACCTATATTCGTTGTGCTGGTACTCAGCGACTGCACATCTAAAACGCCATCTGTGGAAAGAAGTACCTTGCCTACGTTCCCACCTGTACCATTCACGCGATACTGAATATTGCCAACTGTCGCGCCATTGAGAGGTCCCAAAATGGTGTGTTGTTGGACACCGCTATTGGTTTTATAGACTGCAAAGATGTTGAAACTTTGCGACCCCGTTGAGATAAGCGGTGTGCCTGTATTAAACGTAAAGGCATCGCTCGAACCATTGAAGGTCATGGCAGGGTTGTAATTGAACCCTACAGCTTTGTAGGTGGCTGTACCTGTGGAGGCAATGGAATTGCCTGTCCAACT
>JAAFJK010000424.1 GCA_013298105.1 Cytophagales bacterium | reverse complement strand
AAAGAAGTCTTACATGATGATGATTTTGGCTACATTCGCACCCAAGAAGAACGACAAGAGGAACAAGATAGATGGGTAAGAGAAGAACGAATGTATATCAGGTCTGAAGTAAAGGAGGAAATCAAAGAAGAAGTGCGCGAAGAAGTCAAAGAAGAAGTGCGCGAAGAAATGAAAAAAGCGGCACTGTATGATTTAGCCAAAGAAATGCTTGCCGAAAACGAATCTATTGACAAAATAGCTAAATACACAGGCTTATCTATAGAAGTTATCAAGCAAATCGCACTATAAAAAACAAGGTATGAAAAAATTAGCTACTACAGACATGGGTAGGCTCTCTGTAGAGGAGTTCCAGCAAACCGAAAAAACAAAAATAGTAGTCGTACTGGACAATGTCCGAAGTATGCACAACGTAGGGAGTGCTTTCAGGACAAGTGATGCGTTTTTGATTGAGAAAATCGTACTTTGTGGTATCACAGGTACGCCTCCGCACCGCGAGATTCAAAAAACTGCGCTGGGTGCTACTGAGTCAGTCGCGTGGGAATACGCCCCCGATACGGTCGAGGCTTTACAAAAACTAAAAGACGAGGGTTATACGCTTGTAGCACTCGAACAGACAGAAGGCAGTATCCCATTGCATCAATTCTTGCCTGCCCCCGCCGCCTGTTACGCGCTCGTATTTGGCAATGAAGTCTATGGCGTACAACAACCTGTGGTAGATATGGTAGCGCATTGTGTGGAGATTCCTCAATTTGGTACAAAACACTCTTTCAATATATCAGTCAGTATAGGCATTATACTTTGGGATTTTTTTACAAAAACGCACTAAAATTTTGCTAAACACAAAATTACGCCTAATTTTACAAAAAATTATTCAACTATAAACTCCTAAGTACAGTGGAAGATAACAGAGATAAAGCCGAAGTCTATTCCAAAAGAGTGAAGGCAGGCAAGCGTACATACTTTTTTGATGTAAAAGCTACACGCGGTAATGACTACTATCTTACTATCACAGAAAGTAAAAAACGCTACAACGATACGGGCTTTACTTACGAAAAACACAAGATTTTCCTTTACAAAGAGGACTTCGAAAAATTCATAGAAGCACTCAGCGAAACGGTACAACACGTAAAAACAGAGCTGATGCCTGATTATGACTTCACACAGATTGATTCGCGCAATCAAGACGAAGAAGAACAAGACTATAAATGGGAATAGTCCACAAACCTACACGCTCAAGTGTAGGTTTTTCGTTACTTTTTAGCACAAAATAAAGGCTTATTTAATTTTGCTCCACACTTGCCTGCCCACCCATGTTTCAGAAAACTGTCCGCAACCTCAACCGCATACGCGAATTTATACAAGTTTTGATGAAGTATGGCTTTGAGGACTTGGTAGCAAGCACCGCCCTCAAACGCTTCATACCCAATCAAGCCAACTGGCTTCGTGATGAGAAGCCTGTACTTACCTACTCGCGGTGGGAGCGTGTGCGTATGGTCATAGAAGAACTTGGTACGACTTTCATCAAATTTGCCCAAACCCTCAGCAACCGCCCCGACCTCTTGCCCGAAGGCTTGATAAAAGAATTAGAAAAACTCCAAAACCAAGTACCCCCCATTGGTTTGACACAAATCAAACAAACCATCAAGCAAGAACTCGGCAGGGAGGCAAGTGAGATATTTAGCTTTTTTGATGAAAAACCCCTTGCCGCCGCTTCTATAGGGCAGGTACACAAGGCAACCTTGCCTACGGGCGAGTCTGTAGTGGTCAAAGTCCAACGCCCTGATGCCAAACGCCAAGTGGCGGTTGATTTGGCTCTTTTGCGTGATGTAGTACGGTTTACAGAAAGTTATTTTAAGAATTTGGGCATCTTGAATCCCTTAGAAATAGTAGATACTTTCGAAAAAACCATGCAACGCGAACTCGATTATACAGAGGAGCTACGCAACATGGAAAAGTTCATCAAGCTCTATAAGGGAAAAGCAAATTTTCATATTCCTTTCCCATACCGCAATTTTTCTACTGCGCGTGTACTTACGACTGAGTACATACAAGGCTGTAAAATCACAGACATAGCACAGCTCGAGGTCTGGGGACTTGAACCCAAAGGCATTATTGAGAAAGGCTTGGATATATACCTTACCCAAATATTTGAATACGGCTTTTTTCATGCAGACCCCCACGCAGGCAATATTTTAGTCAAACCCAATGGTACATTGGTTTTGATTGATTTTGGCATGGTAGGCAAGCTCTTAAAGCATCAAAAATATGCCTTTGCGGGTGTTTTTATTGGTTTGGCAAACCAAGATCCCAAGGCAATGGCACGCAATATGCGCACGCTCTCGCCTGATAGCATTATCCCTGATATGCAAGCCTTTGAAGGCGCGATGCAAGAGCTGATAGAAGAATTTATTGTCTTTGGCGACCCACAGGCAGGGATTTCGGAGTTTACGGTTTCTTTACAAAAAGTGATTTATCAATATAAGTTACAAGTACCGGGCGCGGTATTTTTGATACTTCGGGCGTTGGCTATTTTGGAAGGGATAGGCAAGCATTTATATCCTGCCTTTGAAACTATCAATTATATCAAACCTTATGGTTTGAAATTACTGAATGAACAGTTTTCGTTTCGCAATCAGCGCAATGAGCTATTTTATTCTGTTTCGCAAGGTATTTCGTTACTTTATGCCTTTCCTGCCGAGCTGAAGTCTATTTTGCACCAAGTCCGCAACGGAGAGCTGAATATCAATATGGTGCAAAAGGGGCAGGAGGAGCGCGAGCGTAGGCAAGTAGCTGGGCAGAAACGGCTGAGTTGGGTGTTTTTAATGGGTGTTTTTTGGCTATCTTCCGCGCTTACGTGGCAGGCAAGTGCATTTTTTAGTATCTCGTCTTTGGTTTTTGCTATCTTTGCGGGGCTTATGTTATTTTGGCATGATTTGAAAGAGTAGCAAACATTGCTTCTTCAAGTCATAAACAGGCTGGAAGCCTGTTCTACAGTTTTGCCTCCGCAATAACTTTCGAAGAACCCAAACATTAAAAAAGCCCCACTTACAAAGTGAGGCTTTTTGATTTTTAAGTGTTATGCTTTTTTAGTTTGGTTTTTGGCTTGTTCGAGGGCTATTTCGCGGATAGCATCAAACGATTTTTGGTTGGTAGAGCCATCGAGTGCTTTTATGGCAAGGTCTTGGACTTGTTTGAGTGCCATTTCGAGCTGTTTGTTGAGGGTTTGCAGGCGAGTTTCTTGTCCTTTGATAGAAGTATCGAGCGCGGTTATTTTCATTTCATAGATTTTCTGGGCATTTTCTACTTCTTTGGAGAGTAGGTCAGCTTTTATCTTAGCCTCCTTCTCAATAATCGCCCTGCCCTCGTGTTCGGCTTTCTTAATTTCTTTTTCGAGCCTACTTGGTATTTCTTCAGCCTCTTTTTTAAGTTTTTCAAACTCATCTTCGCGGTCTTTAATCTGCTTTTCTTGATTCGCCCACTCCTCGTCTTGTTTTTCGCGGAGGTCAATGAGAATTTGTTGGAGTGCCTTTTTCTTCTGTTCATGGGTGTCTTTTTCGAGATTGCGTTGAAGTTGGAGGTCGTAATTGTGTTCTTTGAGGTTGCGTTGATTTTCGAGGTCGGCTTTTTCGTTGCGTTCAGCGAGTTGTTTTTGGTAGATTTTTTGTTCTTTTGTCCACGTTTTTTGCCTTTCTGTGAGGTCTTGTTGATATGCCTCTTGGATTTTCTTTTGTTCTTCTGCGTGGAGGGCTTGTTTTTCCTCATAATCTTTGACGAGGTCATCAAGGATACCATTTTCTACTTTGAGGTCATAGAGTTTGGCAAGGTTCTCTTTCTTTTCGTTGATAGTTTCCTGCAAATCTGCAAGCGTTTCGGCTTCGAGTGTCATCTTAGCCGATATTTCGCTGAGGGCGGGCGTGATGCCTTGTTGGACGTTATTCAAGTAAGTTATGATACCCGCCACGTCATTGGTTTTGGGCATTTCATAGACTACTTTGGTCTGGACTTGGACTGCGGGTGTGGCAGTGAGCGCGGGAGCAGGTGCGTTTGCGGCTTGTTTTTGGAGTCTATCCAACTCTTTTTGAGAGTTTTTGGCTTGGGCTTCGAGGGAGGCAAGTTCTTTTGCCAATTTCTCGTAAGCATCAAGCATTTCGTTCTTTGTGTTCTTCAGCGACAGTTTCTGAGCCATTGTGTTGAGTATGTGGTTTAGTTTAATTGAATACTCAAAGTTAGGGCTTTTTTATGAAATATCCAAATTTTTTGGCAATTATTTTGTCAAAAAATCATAAAAAGTTAAAAAATAATCAATTAAAGATATTTTTGTGCTTGTCTGGTATTTTTTGTGGAGGCAATGTTGTACCAACAGGCTGAAGTCTGTTGGTGCAGTGTTGCCTCCACAAAAATTGTCAGAGAACCCAATCTTTTTTGATAGCATCAAAAAATCTTAAGTGTAGTCCAAAATTTATTCCAGTTTATATTATTTTTAAAAAAAATATGTTTTTTCTTTGGTTTTAAAATAAAAAATAACTTACTTTGTAAGAAATATCCCTTCTAACCCCATGCAAAAATTTATCATATACTCTTTTGTAGTTTGTAGCTTGCTTTTTTCGGGTTGCAAAGTAGTCCCACCTACTATCACACGCTTTGAAGCACCGAGCAATATTTTGCGTGGCGATAAAGCCGTATTGCTTTGGGACGTTACCCCCTCTAAATATTTGAAGAATATAGCCCTAAAAAACTTAGCTGACAGCCTTCCCATACAAGGTAAAGCCGAAGTAAAACCCACAAAACTGCAAAGTTATGAACTCCGCATCACGTTCAAACATAAACGCAAAACATTGAGCGAAGCGCGTACTGTGCATATTCAAGTAACCGAACCACCTGTAAAGTTTACTGGTACTAAACACCTGAATATAGGCGAAGAAGCACGCCTTGAGTGGCAACTCCCACACTTTGCCAAAAATGTAAGAATCTCGGAATGGATAGATGGAGATATGACTACTGACTGGAATGACATACCAAGCCAAGCCTCTATCAACATTGCACCCGTCCAAAATGCACGCTACAAACTTGAATATTTAGACGAAGGTGCTTTGAAAGTGCTTACACACGAAGTAAGTGTTACGCCTGCCTTTTTCACAGGTACACGCAAAATCATTGCAGGAGAAGAAGTCCAACTTATTTGGAAAACGAATCCAAAAGCCCCCCATGTCAGTTTAGAAAAAAGAGAAAATAGCTATACCCGCGAGGTCATCAAAGAACAACTGCCTCAAGCAGGTAACTTCAAACTGATGCCTAAACAATCCACAGAATACCTTTTGAGTATCATAGACGTACACCATACCACGCTTTTGCACAGAGTAGAAGTGGTACAAGGTGTAATCAATGGACAAAAAATAGTCAAACAAGGCGAAAAAGGATATATCTCTTGGCGTGCCAACCCCGAAGCTAAAAAAATATGGATAGAAAAAGTGGAAAATAATCAACCAACTATGCTCTATGCGAATCTACACGAAGAAGGGCAGTTAGAAGTAAAACCTACCAATACCAGCACTTATCTACTTGCGGTAGAAACCCAAGAAGGTATCACAAAATATGCACACACTATGCGCGTTACTGCACCCAACGAGGCAGGAATTTATACCCAATCCAACACGCAGACAAGTGGCTATGACATAGAGGTCATAGACCCACGCCACATCAAAAGTGCCAGTAGCCAAACAGATGCGCCTATCACTATAGAGCCACACATCATTTCAGAAACCGCTACCAAAGTTTATTTTGAATTTAGCAAAACCCAAGTGGCTGAATCTGATAAGCCTGTCCTTGATGCCCTTGTAGCCAAATTGAAAAAAGACGAAGTATCTATAGCTGAGATTTCAGGACATTCAGACCTCAAAGGCAGTGCCAAAGGCTGTGAAGCTGTAGCCAAAGAAAGGGCTGAGATTTTGAAAAAATACCTTGTAGATGCAGGTATTCCCGAATACCGAATCATCACAAAATCTTATGGGCGTATGTACCCTCTGAACTATCAAGAAATGACTGAAGCCAATGCACGTGAAAATCGCAGAGCTGAAATCGTCATCTTAAAATAAAACTTGCCTACCCGCGCGGGTAGGCAAGTTTTGTTTTAACACTTCTCCATTTGGAGAGGGGCAGAGTTGAGGCAAAAAATCTATTATAAGTACCGCTTGTCTATCAAAAACTGTACAAGTTCCTTTTTTGGATTCGTAGCGACTTGAACTTTGAAAGTATATGATCGCCTGTCCGCAAATGTAAATATCTCATAGACATCAGGTAGGATTCCTTCGCCTTTTATTTCAGCTACAGCACTGCCGTTGGGGAATGTAATCTGCATATATGTAACAGGCTTGCCTGCTGTATGCTCTACTTTTTCTGTATATTTGCCTATCACGATAACGCCTTGTGATATTTCGTCAAAGGAAATATAAATTGGATGGGCTTTATTTCTTTCTATCGTTTGGTAGTCAGCGTTAGTGGGTGTTTGTGGCGGTTGGGGTGTTTGTGGTGTTTCTCTGGTAGTTCTATCTCTTTTTTCGCCTTCGCCCTTGAATAGTTTGGTGGCTACGTCATCTATCTCATCTACGGCATCGCCCAGTGTATATTTGCCATCATCTATTTTATCGGGGCGGAGTTCTTTGCCATAGAGATACATGAAGCGTCTTTTGGCTTCTCCATCAAGCGAATCACCTTTCACGAGGTCGTTGTCATAGACGAGCTTTGCGGCATCTCTGGGCGACATATTGTAGTCGTCATGGTAGCCTTTTTCTAAAGTTGCCATAAAAAGCACCTCATAATAGCCTTTGCGTTTATTGGCTCTGAGGACGATAATCTCCTTGCCTGCCAATGTGCGTATGCTGTAGTCAGAGGCTGTAAAATCGCCTCCACCCACTTGTACCAATCCTATGTAGGGTTTGTCATTGATATTAAAAACGCGCTTTTCGCGGTTATATATCATTTTTTGCGCCCACGCAGGCAAGGGACTCAGGCTATAAAAACACGCCAATATGCCCAAGTAAAAAATAGATTTCATGAGTTTCGAAATATTATGGAATGTATTACTATAAACGTGCATAGCACTTAAATATTGCGTCAGGCTAATTTTTTGCCCAAACTTGCCCAGCCTCCACCATTATACACTTCATAGCCTTGCGCCTCGAGGAGGCTTTTGGCAGAGCCGCTGCGCATACCTGATGCACAACAAGTAATGATAGGGCGGTCCTTTTGGATTTTACTAAGCTGGGTTTCGAGGACTTGCAAAGGAATATTTTGACTGCCAGCTATGTGTCCGCTTTCGTATTCGGCTTTGGTGCGTACATCTATGATTTGTGCGCCATTTTGCAGGAGTTCGGCAAAATTTATCTTATTTCCACCTCCAAAAAGGAGTTTCCAAATATTCATTTTATTGATTTATTGGGTTATTGAGTTCAAATTTACCTGTTTCTTTCATGGCATTGAAGCCACCTTGTATGTCTATCAAGTTCGTATAGCCTCTTGCACGCAAAATAGACGCAAACACTACCGAGCGATAACCGCCCGCACAATGCACGAAGTAGGACTTTTCTTTGTCGACCTTGAGCATACTTTCATTGATGTAGTCAAGTGGCGCGAGGGTAGCATTTGGAATATGGGCTATATCGTATTCGCTCTGTTTGCGTACATCAAGGATATTTACCTTGCCTGCCTGCATAGCCTCTGCGACTGCTTCGGGCGACACACTCTCGATGGAGTCCGTCTCGAAGCCTGCTTTTTTCCAAGCCTCCAGACCGCCTTGCAAATATCCTATAGCAAAGTCGTACCCTACCCGCGCCAAGCGCGTGATGGCTTCTTCTTCAGTGCCTTCTTCGGCTACTATCAGTATTTCTTGCTTTATGTCAGGGATAAGCGTGCCTACCCAGACTGCAAAACTTCCACCCAATCCGATATTGATGGCATTGGGAATGAAGCCTTTTACAAAAGTTTGGGGCGCGCGTGTATCTATGATGACCGCGCGAGTTTCGGTGGCTACAGTTTCAAATTCGGCAGGCGAGAGTGCCTTGAATCCACGCGCCATGACAGTATCGAGGCTGTCATAGCCGTTGATATTCATCATCACATTTTGGGGAAAATAACTGGGCGGAGGTGTAAGACCTGTGGTAAGTTCTTTTATAAACTCGGCTTTGGTCATATCAGGGCGCAGGGCATAATTGGTGGCTTTTTGATTGCCGAGCGAGTCTTGCGTTTCTTTAGACATATTTTTCCCGCAAGCACTTCCCGCGCCATGCGCAGGATAGACTGTGAGGTGGGCAGGCAAGGGCATTATCTTGTTCCGCAACGAATCATACAACATTCCTGCTAACTTTTCCTGTGTCAAATCGCCTGCTATCTTT
The DNA here is from genome assembly GCA_013298105.1 of Cytophagales bacterium. GTDB lineage: Bacteria > Bacteroidota > Bacteroidia > Cytophagales > Microscillaceae > RDXI01. The sequence goes on along the minus strand of JAAFJK010000424.1, from coordinate 7,044 downwards.
TGCGCCAAATCAGGTCTGCCGACATCACCTATGAATAGCGTATCGCCTGTAAAAATAGCTTGTTCCTTGCCTGCCTCGTCTATCAATAGGTAGCAAGAACTTTCTAAGGTATGCCCAGGTGTATGCAATACGCGGATAGTTGCCTTGCCTACCCTGAACTCCTGCCCATCTTCGGCTATGGTCGCTTGAAAGCCCAACTTCATATCCGTTTGTCCATAGATTATAGTTGCACCTGTTTTTTGGGCTAAATCAATATGTCCCGATACAAAATCGGCATGGAAGTGTGTTTCGAATACATATTTTATGGTAGCATTTCTGCGCTGTGCCATATTGATATAGGGTTGCACTTCGCGCAAAGGGTCGATGATAGCCGCCTCGCCTTCGCTCTCTATGTAGTAAGCCCCTTGAGCCAGACAGCCTGTATAGATTTGTTCTACTTTCATAAGACCATAACAAATATTTGGTAGCTTTAGTTGTGTTTACTGTTTTTTTCAACTACAACGTTTTCGGTTCTTTGAGAGTGAAATTGTCAGTTTATTTAATTTTCATTCCAAAGTTTCAAAATCGTAAATCTAAGAGCCTCCTTCAGCCTGTTGTTCTTCTGGCTTTTTGGGTAGTGGCTTAGGTTCAGGTTTTGCTTCGGGCTTAGGTTCGGATTCAGGTAATATTTCTTGGGGTGGATTTATGTGTCCAGAAGAAGTTTTTGCCCAACCGAGTGTATGTATCTCAAAGGCATCTATGCGATTTTTGAGGTCTTCCTTTGTTCCCAAATCTTTGTCTTTGAAAGGTTTTACTTTTACTTTGAAGCAATGAAAGTGATTGCTGTAGGTACGTTTTGCGATGCCTTCTAAAAAGTCCACTTCTGTAATGTGGGCAGGCAAGGCTGGAAAATGGACTTCTACAGTATAAATCTCATAGGGCTTTGTCCGAAAGGCAATAAAGTTTTCTCTATAAACTTCGTGTGTTATGTAGCCTTCGCGGGTTACTTTTTGTAGTTCTATCTCGTCGAATACTTCTGACGGATTGGCGGTATTTACCAAAGACCATTTGTCGTAGCTGAGAGGTCCGTGCAGGCTCATACTCCCTTTGTAAGGGTAAGCGGCATATCGAAAATGAAAAACTGTGCGGTTTTTCCAATAGCTTATTTTGTCTAAGATGTACCGCTCGTCCCACACTTGGTAGGAGGGTTTGTAGTCTATATAGCGGGGTTTTTGGGCGATGGCGGTTGCTATGAATCCACAAACAAATAAACACAGTAAAAAGTATCTCATACATTATAGAACGCGCCCTTGCCTGCCAAAGTATAAAAAAAGACTGCCTTTTGAGCAGTCTTTTTTATTTTTAACTTATTTTAGTAGCCCGCATTTTGGACTAAATTCGGGTTTGCGTCAAGTTCACGGCGTGGGATAGGGAAGACGAGCTTGGGATGGTTGTATGGTTTACCATCAATATCCTCTTTCCATCTTTTGAAGTCATGGGATTTATGTCCTTCAAAAGCAAGTTCTAACGTCCTTTCGGTCTTAATAGCGTCTAAGTCCAAAGTAGTAAGATTTGCCAATCCAGCTCTATTTCTTATTCTATTAATATCAGCAAGAGGTGTTGCACCAACAACGGTATTAAGGGCAAAATTACTTTCTGCACGAATTAGATACATCTCTGCTAAACGCATTAGTACGTAGTTTTTTGTCGGGTCTGTCCATTTTCCACAACTTGGTACATCTCCACCAGGTGAATTAGCTGCATCACCAATATAGATAAGATCATTTGCACGTTTGTCGTTTGCCTCATACAAGTCCAGATGATCTTCTGTTATTTCTATATCACCACGTCCAGCAGTAGGTAAGTTACCATAAAATGTTGCCAATCCAGCATTTGCTTGTCCCGCATTTTGCGTGATATTTTGTTGTATTTCAAATATACCTTCTGGCGAATTGTTTGTGGTAAATGCTTGAGTTACTGTAGCATTCAGCGTATAACCACCATTAGCAATTACATCATTTGCTTTATCACGTGCGGCAGTATAATTTCCCATTTGCAAATATACTCTTGCTAAATATGCAGAAGCTCTGAATTTAGATGCAAAGTAACTATTTGAAACGGGTAGTAAAGTTTCCGCTTCTAACAGGTCAGTTACAACTTGGTTGTATACTTCGGCTATGGTATTGCGCTTAACCTTCTCAAAATTATCTGACTTAAGAGCTAAAGGAATACCAAGCCCTGCATTTGTACCTGAAGCATCATAAGGTTGTGCATAAAAGCGTACCAATTCAAAATGACACAAAGCACGCAAGAATAAAGCCTCTCCTTTAGCTTGATTCCTCTCGTCTGTATCAGTGATTACTTGGATATTCTCCAACACTTTATTGGCAGAGTTGATGGTGTTGTAAGAAAATACCCACATGGTTCTTGCAGTGGCATTATCAGCTACCATTTGCTTGCTCCATATATTTTCATAATTGTTGAAAGTACCCCACCAAGCTATATCAAACTCTCCAGCTAATAAGTCTGCACACATTTGATAATCGCCACCATAGAGTGCGCCATCACGAATATTGCCATAAATACCAATGACAGCTTTTTTAATTTTGTCAGGTGTATTCAAGGCTTCTTCAACCTTTATAGAGTTTTGTGGTTTTGGCTCATCTAATTTATTAAAACAAGAAGTTAGCAAAAGTCCCACGAATGGTATTAAGAATAAATATTTATTTTTCATGATTTTAGTAAATTAAAGTGGTGGGTTAAAATCCTACATTGATACCAAAAATAATGGTACGTGCTTGTGGGGGCGTATAAAAATCTTGACCAATAATGATGTTGGCACGTTGTGTGGTGCTACCAGGGTCTGCACTACTCACTTCAGGATCCCAACCTATATATTTGGTAAATGTAAGTAAGTTTTGCCCTGAAACGTATATTCTCACAGATGCTAATTTAGCATTGTCTAATAGTTTTTTAGGCACATTATAGCCTAATGTCGCAGTTTTCAAACGCAAATAAGAAGCATCATATACAAATCTTGATGAGGGATTTGAACCGTTATCTCGCTGGTGGCGTGCTTGTGGGACATTAGTAATGTCACCTGGTTTTCTCCAACGATTTAATTGGTCTTTGGTTTGATTGTCCAAATAACGTGCATTACTTGACATAAATTCTCCTGCCGCATTATAAACATCATTGCCATACACATATTGAAAAAATATGTTTAAGTCAAATCCTTTATAGGTAAGAGTATTAGTAATACCACCTATAAAATCAGGGTTAGGATCACCTATAATTTGGCGGAATGCCGCATTATAATCTTTTGTTGTACCAGTTTCTGTATAATATAAAGCATCTCCATTGGCAGGATCAACACCCGCATATTTTGCGCCAAATAAAATACCTATTGGCTGACCTGCCTGCGCTTCATTGAGTGTTCTACCGCCATAAGAAATTTTTTGTCCTGCCATATCCAACACCTTGTTACGATTGAAGGCTATATTGAAACTTGTGTTCCACTTGAAATCACCTACCAAATTATTTGAATTGATAGTAACCTCTATACCTCTGTTACGAATTTTACCTATATTTTGGCTCAATGTTGTATAGCCTGAAGTAGAAGGGACAGGCACATTCAGTAACAAATCAGATGTTTGTTTATTATAGTAATCAATACCCAAGTTTACACGATTTTTTATAATGCCTATTTCTATACCCATATCAAAGTTTTGTGTACTTTCCCAACCAAGAGAAGGATTGGGAAATGAAATAGGCGTTGTTCCTGCATTATCAAGATATACACTGGTTCCATACAAGCCAAATGAGCCGAAATCACCAAAATCAGCATTACCTGTAATGCCAAAACTTGTTCTCAATTTTAAGAAGCTAATAAAGTCTAAATCTTTTATAAAATCTTCTTCGGAAATAATCCAACCAAGTGAACCCGCAGGGAATAGACCATAACGGCTATTTTTACCAAAGCGCGAAGAACCATCTACACGCAAACTAAATGAAGCCAAATATTTATCCTTGAATTTATAGTTAGCACGTGCAAAGTATGATAGAAAGTTGTTTGATGTACCTCCAGAAGAACCACCTGGAAATGTAGCCGCACTTCCTATTTTCTTAAAATCATCTAAAGCGAAAATTTGTCCATCAACATTTGATGACTCCTCCTCTGATTGTTGAAAACTTTGCCCCAGTAATATATCTACATTATGAATGTCGTTAAAATTTTTCGTATAATTAAGCGTATTCGTAATCATGTAGTTAAAAATAGTAGCAGTCGAGTAGCTACCAAAGCCCTTTGCCGCTTGCGAAAAATTAGCAGCTGTTTTTGTACCATAATAACGTTCTTCTACTTGTTGTAGAATATCTAAGCCTACTTCACTACGAAAAGTTAAATTTTTCATTACATTGTAAGAAGCGAAAAGACTTGTCAAATTACGATAAGTTTTTGCAGTACTAAAACCATGTACCAAATCCAACAAACTATTGTAGTAAAGTGTACTTGGATTTAACTCACCATCCTTATAAGCCTGCTGCATGGGAGGCATAGCCACAAGTTGCAATGGATTTCCAAAACTTGCATCATTTTGCGCACGATAGTTTTTACTTTGTGCGAGCATAAAACTTGCACCTACAGTTAATCTATCGTTTATTTTACTATCTGCATTTAACCTTGCACTCATGCGTGTAAATCTATTGCCTACCAAAATACCTTTTTGGTCAATATAACCAGCTCCCACAAAAAAACGAGTCTTTTCATTTCCACCGCTTGCATTTATATCAAGTTGTTGAAAACCAGCATTTTGAAAAGCTAAATTTTCCCAATTAGTATCAATATTGGGATCTTTCCATGTTGTAGATACCCTATTATTAAATCGACTTTCTATAAACGCATCACTTCGTCCCACATTTTTCATTCCTTCTGTATAAAGTTCTATGTATTCAGCACGATTTAAAAATTCTCGTTTGCGTGTTGGACGACCTGAACCAGCAGAGTAATTGATATTTACTGAACCCTTACCTGCCTTACCTTTTTTAGTTGTGATAAGTACAACACCATTGGAGGCTCTTGCACCATACAAAGCGGAAGCAGCGGCATCTTTCAATACCTCAATCGACTCTATATCATTCGGGTTAATGTCTGCCATGGGATTTAAGTTTTCGTCATTGGCATTTACTGAATTTGCTGTAACAATGATACCATCAATTACATACAAAGGTTGGTTATTAGCACTCAAAGAGGCAGAACCACGTACACGCACGTTGATGCCTTGTCCTACTTTGCCACTACCTGATGTTATCTGTACACCTGCGGCACGTCCTTGTATGGCTGATTCTAAGCTGGGTACAGGGATATTTTGAATGTCAGAGCCTTTTACACTGGCGATAGAGCCTGTAATGTCACGTTTTTGCTGCGTACCATACGCCACTACCACTACATCATCAAGGGTAGAAGCGTCAGACTGCAAGGCTATGTCTATGACAGACTGGGAGGCAAGGACGATTTCTTGGCTTTTGTAGCCTAAAAGTTGGAAAACAAGCGTTGAGCCGCTCGGAGCTGAAAGGCTGTAAGTGCCGTTCGAATCTGTGATAGTGCCTGTAGTGGTGCCTTTTACTACGACACTTACGCCTGGCACACCTTCTTGGTTGGTGGCATCTGTTACTTTCCCTGTAATAGTTTGGGCTTGCGCATACGCAAAACCAAATACTAACACAAGCAACAGACTGAGTAAGATTTGCTTCATGATTGTTTTAATTGGGGTTTAAAAAAGTAAATAAACATGGGTGAGTAATTACTGAAGTGCAATTTTAATACTTTTTTAATAATTACAAAACATTTGACTGCTTTTTTTAGTTATAAGTGCCTAAAAACTTTCTTGCCTACCCGCCTGTGCTATGTGGGGTAGGCAAGTTTTTTATAAGTCATAGTGTAGATATTCTCAAAAAAATTCTTATTTTTGTGTTTCTCTTTACTCTCTACTTCTTTATGCGACTTTTAGGAAACTTACTCAAACAAGGCATCAAACTACGCCAAAGCCTCGAACAAGATACCAAATCGCCTTTGCGCCTCCAAAAACAGACACTACAGCACCTCTTAGAAATGGCAGAGCATACGCGCTTGGGCGAAGCCTATCAATTCAATGACATCATCAAAAATATCCGCCACAGCAAAAAAGACGACAAAGCCTTTTATGAACTCTACAAACAAAGTGTGCCACTCTTTGACTATACCAAAATGTTCAATACTTGGTGGCACAGAGCGCGGGCAGGCGAGGCAGATGTGGCATGGCGCGGAAAGGTAAAATATTTCGCGCTCAGCTCAGGCACCTCCGAAGCCGCAAGTAAGTACATACCCGTTACTTCGGATATGGTCAAAGCCATCAAGCGCACAAGTATCAGACAAATTTTGGCACTTGCCAACTTCCCCGAAGTACCAGGACGCATCTACGGCAAGGGTATGCTCATGCTGGGCGGTAGTACGGACTTGAACAACTACGGCAATCACTTTGAGGGCGACCTAAGCGGTATTACTGCCAGCCAAATCCCTTTTTGGTTTCAAAGATTCTACAAACCAGGCAAAGAAATTGCCAAAAATAGGGATTGGGACAGAAAACTGAACGAGATAGTCGAGCAGGCTCCGCGTTGGGACATTGGGTTTGTGGTGGGTGTACCCGCATGGATTCAGATGGTCATGGAGCGCATCATACAAAGGTACAATCTCAAAACAATTCATGAGATTTGGCCTAACCTCGAAGTTTATACGCATGGCGGTGTTTCGTTTGAACCTTATAAGAAAGGTTTTCAAAACCTCCTTGCGCGTCCGCTTACTTATATCGAAACTTACCTTGCCTCTGAGGGCTTCATAGCTTTTCAAACGCACCCGAACCGCGAAATGCGCATGGTATTGAATAACGGCATTTTCTTTGAATTTGTGCCTTTCAATGAGCAGAACTTTAGCCCCGAAAACGAACTCTTGCCTACCGCCCAAACGCTCATGATAGATGAAGTAGAGGAAGGCAAGGATTACGCGCTTTTGCTTTCTAAGATCGGAAGAGC
>JAAFJK010000722.1 GCA_013298105.1 Cytophagales bacterium | reverse complement strand
CAAAAATCATGTTTTTTGCATTTTGTCATGCAATATGATTAGACTTCTTGCGAAAGTGCTATTTTTGAGACCTCAATCTTGCCCTTCTCCAAATAGAGAAGGGTTAAAAATAATTTCACAAGAAGTCTATTGAATTTAGTACAATCCCAAACTGATAGCTTTTTTGATGGCTTCCACTTGCCTATCAAAATTTTTAAGCAGTTCTGTATTTCTGTATTCTATTTCTTGTAAAAGCCATATATGCCACTCTTTTGTACTTTCTTGCACAATCGAAATATCAGTTAAATTCTCTAATTCGTGATATTCTAACATGGGTTTTTCTTCATTAATTTTAAAGGCTTTCCAAGAAATAGGCGTTATTTCTTCTGCGTCTTCTTTAGGTGGATTGGGGGAAGTTTTCAAAATACCGCTCTTATCTACGATAGGAATATACAATATATTGTTTTCTACTTTAGCTTTATGCCAAATTATTTCAGGCTTGCTGACAAGATAATCTTTAGCTTCTCCAATTTCTCCATTCAAGATACTTTGTTTAATCCTTTTCTTGATATGTTGTTCTATAGCATTGCCAAAAGCTACATACAAAGGGGCTGATAGCTTGTCATATTGCTCAAACAAAAAAGCAACGCGTTCAAGTTCTGTCATAAAACTTACTTTGCTGTAGCAGGCATCAACCGCTTTGTCTAAGGCATTGTGTGCTTTGACCAATTCTACAGGCATCAAACGAGCATCATACAAATGGGCTAAAGTGCTGTTAGGATATAAAGCCCTTGCCTCCAAAACGGCTTTAGCACACGCCTCTACTTTTTCCTTTTGCTTATCAGTAGGCATAGGAAAGGGAAAATTATTGTAAACAACAGTGCTTGAGTATTGATAATCGCTTTTCATTCTGCCTGCTACAGCTTTAATCCAAGCCATGTGCATCATGGAGGTAAGTATGCCCAATACATACAAACTTGCCTGCGGTACTATCAAACAACTGCCACTCGCAACAACGTCAGCAGACTGAATACCTATAGGGATGTATTTTCTGTTTTCAGAAGAAACTTTTGGTATAAGAATATAAGCTGTATGAGGTTGTCTGATTTCTCCAAACAGGTAAGGCGTAGAAGCCAATTTAACAGTTTCTTTCCTATCGCTTGCCTCTCGATAGGTTTTAACTTGGGCTATTTTTTGTAGCACATGAGGCATTTCGTTTAATTGGTCAGGCGCAACTCCTACCAGCCATAAACACCAACGTTTGGTGTTATTGATAAATTCCTCACCTCCCATATAACGCCTCATAAAAGCCTTCGCTTGGGGTTCTTTAGCCAAAAACGCATCTTTTTCCTCGTCTGTAAATATCAAAATACCATTGTCTATCGGCATACTACCATAGTTTATTTTCAATACCTCTATAGTAGGCAAGGGTTCGTTTCTTTTAAGAATACTGAGGTCGTTTCCTTCTGATAAATAAGGGTTAATATTGCTTACTTCTTTCTCTGTTGCATTTCCTTTTACTTCTATATAATCAAAAAGCCTTTTTTTGTTTGTATCAAAATTAGCAAAGCCTATAATAACACAATGCACTGCGGCATTGCCTTTTGCCTCGTTTTTCCAAGCAAAAGTACGGTGTGCAAAATGTATTTTGATTCTATATTTTTGAAATAAAATATGCCAAAGAATGCCTGCTTGCTCGCCTTGTGTGATGCTATTGGTACTTACAAAGGCACATTTTATCTTAGTACCTTTGATGTATTTTGCCGCTTTCAAGTACCAACACGTTACATAATCTAATACACCTATGCCATTATAACCTGCAAAAATCTTTTCTAAGTCAATTTTTTGCGTTATATTCTGTTCTTTCTTGCCTATGAAGGGAGGATTGCCTAAAATGTAATTGTATTGTTTAGGTTTTTCAGGTAAGACTGATGCAATATCATTATTTGCACTAAAAAGTTCGTTTTTAGTTTCTTTATTCATTTTAGCTATTTTAGCTTTATGTTTTTTAGAAACAAATATAGGCTTTTTATTTTCTGCTACAGGCTCAGGCTCAGGTTCAAACAAAAGTTCGTCCCAATCTATTTCTAAAGAATTGGCACAGACAATCTTAGCAGAATCTTTAAGCGGAATGCGTGCATAATATTTGCCAAACGTTTGGCTAAATTTCATATTCATTTGATGTTCCGTCAGCCACATAGCTAATTGCGCAATCTGAACTGCGAAATCATCTATCTCGATGCCATAAAATTGCGCAAGACTTA
>JAAFJK010000208.1 GCA_013298105.1 Cytophagales bacterium | reverse complement strand
CAAATGATTCTTTGTATTTTTTGCTTTCTATTTTCTTCAATTCTTTATTATCTTCTTTTTCTTGGGCTTTTGCGTCCTCTTTAGGCACTGTTTGGGCAGGCAAGTTTTCTTCAAGTGCCTTGGCTTGTTCTTCAGTTTCTTTGAGTTTGCGTTTGGCTTTTTCTTTGCTTTCTTTGATGTCGAGGTTCAGAAACTTGCCTACTTCGTTGGCGACTGTCCACGAGTGTCTGATACCTGAAGGTAGCACGATAGTTCCTTGCAAGGTCTTCGCATCTTTCAGTTTGGCAGGCAAGGTAAGCGTAAAAGTGCCGTCTGCACCTGTTTGCGTGCCTGTTTCTTTGTAGCTTTTGAGGTATATTTGGGCTTGTGGGATTTCCTTGCCTGCATCTGTAACTTTGCCTTTCAGCGTGGCATCTTGCGCATGGAGTGATTGCGCAAAAACAAAAAAGAAGATAAAAAGTCTAAAAAAAGTCATAGCAATAGTGGTGTAAATGTAATACAGACGGCTTTTTTTCCTTTTTGCACGATTGTCAAGGTCTTTGACCATTGACAACGTACAAAAAGGAAAAATAAAGTATTGATTTTCAATTATTAGACTTCTTGCGAAAGTGCTACTTCTGATACCTCAACCCTGCCCTTCTCCAAATGGAGAAGGGTTAAAAAGACTTTCGCAAGAAGTCTATTTATATTTTTACTGCATTTTTCAGAAAAGATGTGGGTAATGCTTCACAGACGAGCCGTCTGTGCTACATCTATTCGTCCAATATAATTTCTACGCGGCGGTTTTGTTGTCTATTTTTGTCAGTATTGTGGTCTATGACAGGTTCTTTGTCGCCCATGCCTATGGCTTTGATGCGGGAGGCATCGATGCCCTTGCCTACCAAGATAGCCTTCACTTTTTCGGCACGTTCTTTAGAGAGTATGACGTTCTTATCGGGTGTACCAGTATTGCAAGTATGTCCTATCAGATTGGCTCGCAAATTAGGATTTTTCTGTAATAATTCCAAGTTTCGCTCAAGAATTTGTAAAGAAATAGGCGTGAGTGTATTATTTCCTAAGCCAAAATATAAAATATCCGTATCCAAGTCTGTAAAAATATCCACACTGTCTATTTTAGCAGTTTGGGTAGTTAGTTGGGTGGTATCTTTGATGGGTTCGAGTTTGGTTTTTATAAGACTGGCAACTTGCGCGTTAGCAACTGAATCCGCTTTTTGCTTTTCTTTTGTAGCTTCTTCAAGGATTTTTAGTTGGGCAAGTGCTTTTTCTGTAGAATCTTTTTTGACCTTCATTTTTGCCAAATAAGGTGTTAAGGTATCTTTGATAGGTTCTTGTTTAGGTTTAGGTTGTTTGAATTTGCGCTGTATGTGGTAGGCAAGGGCGAGTTCCCACGCACCTTGACTGGATAAGTATTCGCGCTGAAGTCCCACGCCAAGCGGTATATCGTAGGTAAGTCTTGCCTGCCAACTTGCCTGCCGAATGCCCGCCCCAAAGGTAAGGTTTTGGCGCGTGTTGTAGGCTACTTCCGCGTGTAGGGTGCGGTGGGTAGGCAAGTTATAAAGTCCTTTCAATCCTACCAAAGTTTGCATTTTGGTGTTTTCTGAAAGTAGGCGCACATGGGGCATAAGTCCCCACTTTTCAGTCAAATCAAATCTATAACCCGCCTGCAAACTTCCCAAAATAGGCAACCGCGACTCGCCATTGTCCAAACTACTCAATACAGGGCGGTTCAAGTGAAATGCCGAAATGCCCAAAAAACCGCGCATTCCCAACCCTTCATCTGGCAAAAACCAAAGCGCACCCATACCTACCGAAGCATAACCTTTCTGAAAATTGGCAAAGTTTTCGTTTGTGGTGCTGTTTGTTTCCAAAAAATCTGTACTGATTTGATTGTCTGTGATGACGTTTTGTAGCTGTACGCTGTTTTGCAAAAATGCGACTTGAGGGGCGAGGCTTATCCTGCCCTTGCCTGCCCGCAAGATGTGGTTGTACCTCAAAAATAATCCATTCGTATTCAATAAATTTCCTTGTTTTTCACCCAAAATCGTAAACCCAAACCCGCCCTGCACGTATTCGTGGTAGCGAGTGGGTTTGATGTCTTTGGTACTTTTGTTGATACGGTTTCTGTCCCAAAACGAGTATTCGCCCGAAAGAGCGAACGCCTGAAAATTCAAACCCACAAACATGGGCTGATGCCTGTATTGTACCCCCAGACTTGCCTCCCCGCGCAGGTTCATGTGTGCGGGATTGTACATAAAAGGCGCGTTTTCATATTGCGTAAGCGGTATATGTTGGGCTACAAGGGGCAGGCAAGTAAGCCAAAACAATGCGGATAGTAGTTGTTTTTTCATAAATAAAATAAAAGCCCCCTGCCCCAAAGGGGAGAAGTATAAAAGCCCCCAACCCCAAAGGGGAGCATTGGTTAGTTTTTTTTCCCCCCTTTGGGGTTGGGGGCTTTGGCTTTACCTCAAAATTTGCACAGGCTGATTGACTGTTTTGCTCTCTCCGTTCTCAAAAGTAGCGCGAAGATTGCACATATACACGCCGTCAGGCATCTTCTCAGCTTTCCAGCCTACCTCAAGGGCTTCTTGCAAATTATTGGTTTGCCAAACTACATTGCCTTTGCTATTCAGCATTTTTAGCTCGACTGTGCGTATGCCTGAGCCACGCACCAAAAATATGTCATTTTTACCATCACCATTGGGCGAAAAAAGGGTAGGCAAGAGCATATTTGAGGGTGGCACTTTCTTTTTTTGTGTGATGAGATAGGTTTTGGTAACGCCACAACCTACGATTGTAACTGTAGCGGTGCGGTCTGCACCTGTATCGTTCTCGGCTACAGTGTACGCTATAGTAGTGCTACCTGCCCCCCCTGAACTCATGACAAGCACCCACGTCTTATCACAACTTGCAGTCCACAAAGTATTGGTATTCAGCGCAATGGTGTTAAAACCCGCACTTGCCTCCCCAGCCAACACTGCGGGGGCAGTAGGGATAGTGATGTCGGGAGAGGCTACAGCATAGTTTTGAGGATTGCTGATGCCTGTACTCGTCCTGATGTAGTTTTGGGGCGTAGCCCCAATGTCAAAAACTGTAGGACAAACAACCACAGGACAGG
>JAAFJK010000332.1 GCA_013298105.1 Cytophagales bacterium | reverse complement strand
TAACTGTTCGTCAATTTGTTGCCACGAAGTTCTTTCAAAATAAAACTTCAAGTCGTATCTTTTGGCTAAATATTCATATTCGCCATAAAAACTTGTGCTTCTAAAATCCAAAAAAGCCACAAGTCCTCCCCGTAATTTATGATTTTCTAATAAATCAGAGGTTATCAGATTTGCCAAAACCCCAAAACCCATCATGGGGTCATAGATAGGTGTAATGATGGCGTTTTCTGCCCTGAATCGGGAATTATAATTATAGGGTCCCATGACTTTTATTTCTTGCATTTTGGCTTTTTTAGCCGCGAGCAGGAGCGGGTCATTGGTAGCAAGGGTGTTGGAAGGCAAGTTATTTTTCTCTTTGTCAGGATTTTGAGGAGTTTGTTTGAGGAGGTCTGGCTCAAAAGTATAATTGTCTGTATCTACCTCGTCTTTTCCAAATATTTCTTTGGGTGTGTTGGGTTTTATTTTTGTGGTATCAGTAAATCCCTGTGGGATATTTTTGACTATGTTGCCTGTCCTGCCTTGTCTTTCTTGCAAAAGGCGTGTACGAAAAGTCTGGTAGTTGGTAACTTTGTTTTGCGAAAAGTCAAAATTGGGTTGGTAAAAAGGCAAGAGCTTTCCTTTCCTGCCCATCACATACACCAAGCCCTTGCCTGCCGATACATAGTCAAAGGTGCGAAGCCCTTGCCTGTAGGTAGTCATGTTTTGTGTTTGGCGTGAGACAAGGTCAAATTTTTTCAACTGTCTGATGCCTGTTTCCTCACTTAAGTACAAAAGCGTTTGATTATCCACAAAAACGGGACGTACCTCACGCGCGGGGCTATCTGTAACCCTGTCAAGTGTTTTTTTGGACTGGGTAGGATTGTAAATAAAGACATCAAAATTTTGAATGTCTTTGTTGAAATTGCCTTTGTCGTGTAGTAAACCGAGCGTAAGCGTATCTGTCAAGCGGTTTGAACTGAAGGCGATGGCTGTATTCGAGTAAGGCAGAAAAACAGGCTGAATGTCATCATACCAATCGTCTGTGATTTGCTGGAGCGTATTAGATTTATTTTGCAAATTATAGACATAGAGGTCGTTTTGCCCTGTTTTGAAGTCGTGTTCGCCCTTGCGGTCTGCACTCACTACCAGCATTTGCCCATCATCTGAAAAGTCAAAACTTGTTACGTGATTGAAGTAAAACCACGTTTGTTTGTATTTTTTCTTGCCTTTCAGGTTAAAAACGCCCAAAGTCGTTTCGCCTTTGCGCATATACATTACGCCAAGTTGCGCATTGTCGCGCCAAGCAAGTGCAGGAATATCCTCGTCTGTACGTTGGCTCAAGCCCAAGTAGCCTTTGCGCAAAATGACCTTTCTTTTTTTGGTTTGTAGATTTTGGATAACGACTTTGTACTTGCCTGCCCTGCTCTCCGAATAGGCTACGTGCGTACCTGCGGGATTGACTTTGATTTCGTTGTACCATTTATTTGTAAGCCTGTTTTTGCGCAAAAACTGCACATCGGCAGGCAAGTCTTCCATGTTTTGGTTTACTTCTTCTGCCATGACTTTGTAGTATTTTTCCCAATCTTTGATGAAGCGCATATAAGGTAGCCCCAGCGTATTGCCAATGCTACTTTTTTCTTTGCGCAAAATGCGTGCATAGTTCAAGATTTGGGCAATATTTGCCTTGCCATATTTTTCTGCGATATAGTTCCAAACAGATTGCCCCACAATGACAGCATCGCGCCCACTGAGTAGGTGTGGCTTGCGCAATCGCTTGTTGCGGATAAGGTCGCGCAAGTGTTCGTCCATTTCTATGCTCCAGCCTTCGGCAATATACGCCGCCGCACCCAGCAAAAACCATTCGCTGAATTTGCCCAAATACGTATTTTGAAGCATATCTTTCAGGCTACCGCCAAACATCATTTCGCGTATCAGCATTTGGGCAATCCCTCTGCGCAATTCTTTCTTAAAATCTACTTCACTGCCTGTAAAAGGTATTTCTACTTGGGATTTGAAAAAATCCGTTTGCCCTCCAATGAGTGCGTTTAGGTCATCATAGCCTACATTGCTTTGCTGTAGGTCGCTGATAGAATTATAGACGAATATTTTGGTTTTGAACTGGGGCGTATAGCCTATGATGTCTGTGATGTTGTTGAACTCCGTCTCGAGGTAGCTTACCGCAAAGTCCGAGAGGCGTTTGCCGTTATCATAATAATAGACATCAAAATTGGGCGTACTGACATTGCGCCAATTAAATTTTTTGTACTGCACACGATTTCTGCCGAATCGTTCAAAGGTCGTTTGGGCAGGCAAGGTTTGGCTGAAGATTGCCCAAAATAAGATAAAAAAAGGTATAAAGCGGGTTATGAACATAGCGAAGTGGTATTTACGATTTATGGTTTTAGGTTTACGATTTAAGCCATTGTTTGTATTCCATAAACAATCTTAAGACTTAAATGGGTTATTTTGGGCAAATATAGAAAGAATTTTTAGAAATAGAAGCTATCTTTGCACTTTCATAAACAAAAAAACCTACTTTATAGTTTTCGAGGCATGACAGGTATTCTACTCGTGAATCTGGGAACTCCAGATAGCACCCGTACAAGTGATGTACGCAAGTATTTGCGCGAATTTTTGATGGATAAGCGCGTGATAGATGTGCCATATTTGTTGCGCTTTACGCTCGTGAATCTTATTATTGCGCCTTTTCGCGCCCCAAAGTCCGCCAAAGTCTATAAAAATGTTTGGCTACCCGAAGGCTCGCCACTCCTTGTTTATAGCCAAAAAGCTACAGATTTGTTACAAGAATCTTTGGGCAAAGACTTCAAAGTCGTGCTGGGTATGCGCTACCAAAGCCCCAGCCTGAAGGGTGCGCTTGAGCAACTCAAAGACAAGGGATTGGACAGAATCATTGTTTTGCCTCTTTTTCCGCAATATGCCTCCGCTTCTACAGGTTCAGTACAAGATAAAGTCATGGAGATAGTACGGACGTGGCAAATCATACCTGAGATTTCGTTTGTCCAAAACTTTTTCGACCATCCAAAGTTCATTGAGGCTTTTGCCATCATTGGTAAAAGACACCTCGAAGCCGAAAAGTATGACCATGTGATTTTTAGCTATCACGGTCTGCCCGAACGCCATATTCGCAAAGGCGACCATACAGGCACTTGCCTACGTGAAGCGAAAGCCAATCCCGCTTTAGAAGCCCAGCCGAACTGTTGTGCTATTTCGCACAAAGACAATCGTGGGTGCTACAGGGCGCAATGTTTTGCTACTACGCGCTTACTTGCCGAACGTTTGGGGATTTCTGCCGAAGATTATACCGTTAGTTTTCAATCCCGCTTGGGGCGCGACCCTTGGCTGAAGCCTTATACAGACTACAAAATCAAGGAGTTGGTAGGCAAGGGCAAAAAACGTATTTTGGCTTTTTCTCCTTCTTTTGTGGCGGATTGCTTAGAAACTACAGAGGAAATAGGGGAGGAGTACAAGGAGGTTTTTGAAGAAGCGGGAGGCGAGCATTGGCAGATGGTCGAAAGCCTAAATGACAGCCCTGCATGGATTGAAGCACTCAAAACCATTGTGCTTGAGCGTGTGCCTCAGTTGCAATAAATAACATATTTCTTTTTAAGAAGCAAACAAGAAATGAGTAAAAAATAACGGATATTCGAAATTTATTACAGACACTAATTACGCCTCACGATTAAAATCGTAGGGTAATAATATATTTCCGTATAAATTTTCTGAGAATCAAGATGGTTCTTCAAAAGTTATTGCGGAGACAAAACTGTAGAATAGGCTTCCAGCCTGTTGTTTCAAATGATGAACAGGCTGGAAGCCTGTTCTACAGGACATTCCGTAATATTTTTTTGGTTCTTGGCAAGTTATTGTGAAAGCAAAACTGTATAGCCTACTCATGGCGTGAAATGACGAGTTGGAAACTCGCTGTACGGCTTAATTCCGTAATAACTTTCTAACAATCAATTTTTTAAGAACTATGTTTATTTATCATCATATCCTATGACAATTTATAGAACATTTTTGCTTACAGGTACTATCAACGTACTTTTAGCTTTTATACCTTCACAACAAGCGTTTGATTTACAGACATCTGATTCATTTTATGTGATTGAATTTAGGTATGTTTTTGGAGCAATAGGCATTTTATGCTTATGCTTTTTGGGTTTTTATAAGTTGCTTACCACTTCGAAGGTCTTACCACATCAGCTTATTCAACTTGTCCATAGCTTGAGTTTTACGGTATTGTCTGTTACTTTTTGGATAGCTTTTATTCAAACAGGGCTTGCCAGCTTCCCAAGAAGATACTATTCATTCAATCGTATGCCTTCTTCTTACATCACTTACGATTTTCTGAATGTTTCCATGGGCTTATCTGCTTTGTTTTTTATATTTGTCCAATGCGTATTTTTGATTACGTTGATTTACAATATTTTGTGGCATACATTTCAGAAAAAGGCTAACAAAGCGGACATAAAATAGTCTTATGTCCGCATAGTCAGCATTTTACTAATCCGATACGTCATCATCAACCTTTTTTTCTACAGGTTTCGCAGGAGCTTTAGCATCTTCCTCCTTGGTAGGCAAGGGCTTTTCTTTCTCCTTGTCTGCCTCTTTGGTTTGCTTCTCCTCTTTTTTGGGCGTTTCTTTTTCCTTGCCTGCCTCTTTTTGGGTAGGTTCGCTACCGCCACAAGCTGTAAGTCCTATTGCAGAGGCAACTATGAGCGTGAAAAATGTTTTTTTCATGTGTTATGATAAATTTATTTATACAAAAGTAACACTTATTTGGAAATTACACAAACATTGCTAATTTTGCGTGTAATATCTTTCCCATTTTTATTATGAGCATAGAAACTATCTATGAAAATGCTGACAAATCAGCCCACACTACTGCCGACCGCGAGCAGAAATTCTATCTCGTTTTTGCCTCTGGCAATGTAAAAACTGAAGACTTCAAAGGGGGCTTCAATGCTGTGCTTGAAGACATCAAAGTAAACAACTTTAATCGAATCATTTTGGATTTGAAAAAAGTGAACTCCACGAATATCTCCGACCGCGCATGGCTCGTAAGCTCTTACCTGCCCGAACTATACAAAGCCACTCAAGACATCAAAATTGGCATCATCAACTCTGATGGCTGGATTGAGGGCGGAGCTATCCGCCTGCTGGTAGGTACGATACAGGGCTTGGGCTTTAGCTTGGGCATTACGTTCTTTAGCAATGTAGAGGAAGCCAAAACTAAACTTCTTGTTCCCCCCACAAAATAATATGCGTAAAATATTCCTGACCATCTCGGCGTTTATGATAAGTATCGCCCTCATATATGCGCAAAGACCAGAAAATGGCAAAAGGGAAATGCCTTCAGCAGAAGAAATGGCAAAACGCCAAACCCAAATGATGAAAGATAGCCTCAATCTTGACGAAAAACAACTCAAGAAAGTGGAAACTATCAATCTCGAATATGCTAAAAAAGCCCGCACGCTCATGGAAAGCGAAGCGCCACAAGGCGAAAAAATGCAAGAGTTCCAACTCCAACAAACCAACAAGGATTACGAAATCAAAAAATGCCTAACCAAAGAACAAGCCAAACGCTACCAAAAAATGCAAGAGGCTATCAGAGCGCGCAGGCAAGAACGTAGAAAGGAAAGAAAAGAAGAATAAAACAAACCGCACTGTGTTATGAATAAAACCATTAAAGAAATCCGAATAGAATTGGCGGAGGAGATGATACGCCAATATGTAGAGGCAAACGGACTCTCTGAAGATGACACTTATGACGAAGACCGTAACTTTTGGCAATGGAAACATGGCTCTGCCACCATCGAGGTCTTTGTCCAGTCTGTGAATGTAGGTGATGACCAAACCCGCGAATATTTGCGCATTTTTTCGTACCTTGCCGATATACCCGCCATCAATAAGGCGGGTAGGGAAGAATACCTTTTGCACTTACTTGAGATGAATGACAAGAACTTAGGCGTAAAACTAACTGTCATGAAAGGGACTACAAAGGTCTATGCTACCTACGAAAGAGATATAGTAGGTATGGATTATAGCGAATTATCTACTTGTATTGCCGACCTTGAGTGGTGGGCTGATAAATTAGATGACGAGCTGAAAAGTGCGTATAATTAAAAAAGTTTGTAACTATTTAGCCCCCAGCCCCAAAGGGGAGTTTTTGTGTAAGTTTGCATTTAAACTTGCCTACCAAAATACTAAGGAATGAAAATAAAATAACATGATAATTTCACTCACGCGAAGCCACACTGTAAGCGTCTGTTGGTATTGCTTAACCGCGTAAAAGCTCGATAACAGACGCTTACAGCGTGGCTAAATATGCTCAAGTTTTTTTTACTTGTTCCTAAAATACGCGAAAATTGGAGATAATTCTCCCCTTTGGGGCAGGGGGCTAAATAATTACAAAAAAACGAACATTTAACTAAGGAACGACTAAAAAATAACTTGCTAATTTTGTTGGTTGTCTGACAATTTTTGTGGAGGTGGCAATGTACCAACGGGCTTTAGCCTGTTGTGGCAGAATAGGCAACAGGCTAAAGCCCGTTGGTACGTCCTCTCCACAAAAATTGTCAGACGACCGTTAAATGTTCCCTGGTAAATATTATATGATGTGCTATTTACTCTTTTTGAGGGTAGTTTTTCCTTGTAAGCTATTGACTTTCAATTTTTTATTGCCTTTTTTGAGTACAATTTGTTTGCTCTTTTCTTGGGCGGGAGGGGCAGGCAAGTGATTGATGTCTGAAGCTGATATACCTGTATTGCTTTGAGATTCTGTGATAGGTTTCTCAGAATTTGCTCTTGCCCTGCTTGAGTTGTCTTTTTTACTTTCTTTTTCTTTTCTTTTGGGAGTTTTGGCGACAATACTTTCCGCATTCAATAGGTCTTTGCGTTCTTCAAAGTCGCTTACTATTTCGCGCCCCGAGGCGGTTATTTCTAAGTCCGTATTTTCTGCTATATTGACTTCCACATTCCCTGCAAAAGATGTAATCTGGCTGTTGGTGGCTACTTGGACATTCGCAAGGTCTGCGACTATATTTTGTTGTGCATTCACATTCAGTAATAAGTTACGATTTTGGGGTACATAGACCTGCATATCTATCTGTGGCGCGGTAGCAAGTCCTTGTATGGTTACTTTGTCTTGTATTACTTCGCCCTTGAATCCTTGTGTGGGTACACTTTCTACTTTTACCTCTGTGCCTGTATAGCTTCTAAGATGGATATTGCCAAGTGGGTTATTGATTTCTACAGTACCATTTTGTGTATTTTCATCAAAACTATAGAGGCTGTGTGTTTGGGCAGGGACTTCGGGTGTGATGAATGCTTCGTCTTTTGCATATTTTTCTGTGGCTATTTCGGGGCTTTGTTTATTTAAGTCTTCACTATTTTTTAATTCGGGTAGGCTGGCTTCTTCTCTGCCTTGTGCGAGGCTTTCAGTTTGTTTGGGGCTTGTTTTTTCTCTGCGTTTGGGGGTAGGCAAGATAAGGGGTGCTTGGTCTTTCTGTTCTTTTTCAAATTCAAAGTTTGTCATAGATACTTGGGTAGCTTTGTACTGTGTCTGAAAGAGCAAGACGCTCCAGTAGCCCACTATGAGTAGCAAGACTGTAAATGCACCTACCGTAATGGTTTGCCATTGGAATTGGGTTATCAAAAATGCCTTAAGTCTTGTACGGAGTGTAGGGCGTACTTGGTGGGCTTTATAGTCATTCAGCATAGCATAAAAGTTCATCTTTAATTCAGGTGTGGGCTGAACTATAGGGGTTGCTTGGCTGAATTCGAGGGTTTCTGCCAGCTCATCGAGTTCTTGTTGAAAGTCAGGGTTTTGTTGTAAGTAGGCTTTGATGCGGTACTCTGCACTTTCCTCTGCCTTGCCTTCCAAGAAATCTATCAAATGAGCTTCTATTTCTTCGTAGCGAATCATTGATTTATTGATAATTTGATAATTGATAAGTAGTTGATGGCAATTAGTTGATGGTTAATAGTAAGCGTAAATTACTGATAACCAAATAATTGTTATATAATTACCATATAAATTAATTTTATGGGTGTACTTAATTGATTTTAGTTAGCTAATAACCGAAAACTTCCCTGTTTCCTGTTCCCCCTATAAACTCTGTTTTAGTGTTTATAAAAAACCTCCTTCAAGGCTTTGAGGGCGCGGTGTACGCGAACGCGGGCAAGGTTTTCAGTAATTTGGTAAATTTCGGCTATTTGGCTGTATTCCATTTCTTCTAATTGGCTCATGATAAGTATTTCGCGCTTATCTTCTGGCAGTCTTTGGAGAGCTTCTTGCAGAAGTCGGAGTTGTTCGTTTTTTTCTATGGAGTTATCTTGCTCTGATAGGCGTAGATTTCGTTCATAGCTGATGTCGTCAAGAGATTTTATGTCATATTTGTTTTTTTTGAAGTGGTCTGCTTTTACATTCCTTGCGATTTGAAAAAACCATGCTTTGAAGGGCATTTCTATCCTATAGGTATGCTTGTACTTCAGCACACGCTCAAATGTATTTTGCGTGAGGTCGCTACTCAAGTCTTGGTCACAGACTTGGCGCAGATAGAAGTTGTACAACCGTACATGATACCTTTCAAATAATAAGCCTAATTGTTCTACCTGCCCTTGTGCCACCTTAAGCATGATAGCTTCGTCTGTTAAACTCTGCACGACATTATGAATGAATTTAAGTTTTAGATTGCCAAACAAGCGTTTTGCGCTTTTATAGGTTTACTGCAAGTACGCAATTTTATTACAAAATTAGCGAAAATTATTTATATTTGCACCAAGAAAGTAACATGAGGTATTATTATTATGCGTTTTTTTATAAACAAATTGCTACTATTTTTTAGTGCGTTGCTACTGTTTGAGGGGAGTTTATTGGTGGGCTACCTTTATTATGACCCTTTCATGATTTTATACACCTATCCCAATTACAGCTCAAGTAGGTTTTCTTTGAATAGGGATTATGTCAGTACAGAGATGTTCAAAAAAAACTATCCTGCTTCCCGCTACAACACTTTCCTGTTTGGTAGCTCTCGTGTAGTGGGTATTTCATTGAAGGGTTTTGAGAAAAGATTGCCCAGTGGCGCAGTCGCTTTTTCTTTTGATGCCTCTGCAGAGAGCTTAGAAGGGATTTATCTAAAAATAAAATACCTGCATAGCCAAAAAGTAGAACTTAAAAATGTTTTGGTGCTATTGTGTCGTGATTTTGGGTTTCGGGCAGGCAAGCATGAAGGACATCTTATGATAAAACACCCCAACCTTTCGAGTGAAAGTTGGTGGTCTTTTCATCAGTCCTTTCTTTTGAGTTACTTTGTGCCTACATTTTTTATCCCTTTTTATGATTATAAGTTTACGAATATCTACAAGCCTTATATGTCAGGTGCGGGTGTAATAATCAATAAAAAATTTACTTATGAGCCTACCAATAATGCGTTTCATGTAGGTATTTTAGAGAAAGAAATTAATGCCTTGCCTGCCACTTATTATGAAAAAAACAAAGAACAATTTTATCAAAGACCAGCCTTCCGCATAGCCGAAAGCCCTCAAATTTTGCCTAAACACCTTGCTATGTTGAAGGAAATGAAAGAAATATTCGAAAAACAAAAAACCAATTATAGCATAGTCATCAGCCCCTTGTACGAGCAAGTACACTTGCATAAAAAAGACATAGAAGTAATGACAAAACTATTTGGCAACCGCTTTTATGACTTCGCAGGCAAGAACTATTTTACTGAAAATAAATACCACTATTACGAAATTTCGCACTTTCGCCCCATAGTAGGCGATAGTATCCTGAAAATCATTACAAAAAGTCAAAAATAGCCTATTTCCAAAAAAAATATAGCAAAAGAAACAAAAATGGAAAAATATTTGTACTATACTCAAACAAATCAAAATAATGATTATACTTGCAACCCCATAAAGAATAACACCACCTATCAAATATTGAAAGAAAAATGGAAAATATACAGCTTGAACACGAATATGGCTATGTTCGTGGAGAGGAAATTTACCTCAAGGGCTTTTTAGATTATCCTGACCGCAAGATTGGTCAGGTCAAACAATCTCCCGAAGCATCACTAAAGTATTTTGAAGACCGCTTCCAACTTGCTATAAGAAAAGTGGAAGACCTTGCCCAAAAAATTGAAGAATCGCAAAACAAAGGCTCATACCTCATGAAGCTCATACACATGAGGCGATACCTTGCAAACTTCGATGGGCTGGGAAATTATGTAACCCTCTTTACACGCTTAGACGAAAATGAAGCCCAACTAAGGGCGATGGTCGCAGTAAATAGAGTCAAAAATTATGAAATCAAGTCCGCGTTGCTTGCTGAAGCTGAAGCCTGCATCGATGATGAAGACGTGAATGCGGCTACAGACCGTATCAAAGAGCTGAAGCTCAAGTGGATAAAAACGGGTACTGTCCTTGATGACCACAAAGACTACATAGAGTACAGATTTGACGAAGTATATGCCAACTTCTTTGAGCATAAGAAAAATATGCTCAAGTCCCGCACGCGCGTCATCAAAAACAATATGCAAGGCTACAAAAATATCTTGTACCACGCAGAAAGACTCAAGTTTTCGGACGATTTTGAAAATGTGTTTGCTACCTTCCGCGAAATGCAACAGGACTGGAAGGATTGTGGCAAAATACCCCACGCCAAAGCCACACAGCTTTGGGAGAAATTCCGACAAATCAACGACATATTCTTCACGCGCTACAAACAGTTCAAACTCTACAAAGAGGAACTTCCCGAAGCCTCTCCCTTAGAAATTCGCCAAAAAATATCCAAAAAAATCTGTGCAGAGATGGAATCTTTGGTGGATTTGAACAGCCAAACTGCCCAACAGGTAGAAAGGGCAAAAGAACTGCTCATGGAATGGAAAAACGTAACCATAGTATTCCGCGACATCGAGGAGGAAATGCACGACAGATTCAGGCTTGCTTCTGATAAAATATTTGAGTTGAGTTATCTTTTCAGAGTCGTGATGCGCAAATATCCTGACGTAGCCACCAAGCCCCAAGAAGACCAACTCCGAATCAAAGTGAGCTTCATGCGTGAGCTTATCCGAAAAGATGAAGCAGAAATTCAGCTTGCGGACGCAAACTTAGCCCGCATGAATAAAAAACTGCTCGTAGAATATAAAAAAGCCGAAAACAATCTAAATACCCAAAAACGCAAACTTGCCGTAAAACGCATCATTTTGAAAGACCTTGAGGCTATTTTGCATACGCTGAAAGGACAAAATAAACCCGCCTATAGGCGATACTAATAAGAATTTGACGATTTAAGATGTGCGATTTACGTTTAAAAGTGTTTTTTATTTCATCAAATAAGGAACGAGTAAAAAATATGGTTGTTTGACGATTTTTGTAGAGTTGAAAAGTGTACTTGCGACTTTAGTCGCAATTACAGCCTATTCCACAAAAATTCTCAGAGAACCAAAAATATTTCAAAAAAAGCAAAAGAAAAACTTGCATAATTCAATATTTTTCTATATCTTAGGAATATGCATTATTTGTATGGTATGAGTAGTGCATAAAAATTATTTTCAATTAAACCTTAAAACAAAACTATGTACTGGACACTTGAACTTGCATCTCATCTTGAAGATGCGCCATGGCCTGCCACCAAAGACGAACTAATTGATTATGTAGATCGTACAGGTGCGCCTACTGAAGTTCGTGAAAACCTTATGAAGCTCGAAGATGATGGACAGCCTTACGAAAGTATGGAAGAAATATGGCCAGACTATCCTTCCAGCGAAGACTTCTTGTTCAACTACGACGAGTATTAACAGGAAACTTTTGTCAAGGAACATTCAACAGGGAACATTTAACACACAAGCTGTTAAATGTTCCCTGTTCCTTGATTTTGTCTGGGACATCAATCCAAAATAACTACTTCGCGTTTGGGGTATTTTACGGTATATTTGAAGGTCTGGACTTTTTCGGTGCGGGCAGGCAAGTCAAGTTTCCAAGTGATGAGTTGTGTTTTTTCGTCTATTTGGGCATCTTTTGCTTCCTTATTGTCTATAGTTACGTCCTTATTCGTAGAGATGGGAAAGTGGTCTTGCAAAATGAGCTTAACAGCTTGATTTTTATTGTTTTTTACGCTGATTTGATAGGCGCGACTCTCGTTTTTGTAATTGCTCAAGAACTGTTTTGAGCTAAACTCTTTCAGGTTTTTTCGTTCAATGATGATGCCTTTATCTCTGCCGAGCGAAATCTCAAGCGTATCGGTCGCTTTTTTCAAATCCAAGACCGATTTTCCCAAAAAAGCCCCTTCAAAAAATAAATTCAACTCACCTTCCATCAGGTTGAGGTCTTGCCAGTTGGTAAGTTGCGCTTTTAGAAAAGCATCTTTATCCAATTTTGGTACGGCATAGTATTGGTATTGGGCAGGCAAGGAGTAATCTTTTATCTCTGCAGTGTAGAATTTACCATCATTCAAGACCGTATAAGGCAATACAATGTCAAAAACTGTAGTAGTCGGCTGAAATTTAGTGGCTACTTCTAAGGCTACATCTTTGCGAATTTCTGCTTTTTCTAATTCTAAGCCAGCTACTCTACCATTCAATTTCTCACTCAAAGATATGGCTTCTTTCTTCTGCTCTACCATTTCTTTGCGCTTGCGTTTGGTTTGATAACCTGTGATGACTACAGCATCAAGCGTTTGTGCCGCTTCATTTAGCGTAAAATTAAGCGTTGGGCTGTTGGCTACCATTTCTTGCTCCTTATATCCTATCATAGTTGCCACCAAAACCTGTCCTGTAGGAGCGGTGTTTAGCTTAAAATAACCATCGGCATCTGTAGAAGTCCCAAAAGTAGAGCCTTTTACCATAATCGCCACACCTGGCAGGGCTTCTCCATTTTCATCTGTTACACGCCCAGTGAGGTTGTTTTTGTCTATGTTGTTGTTCGTTTGAGAGAGAAAGGGCGTGTTGTAGTATAGATTCCAAGGCGTGAGCGTGGGCGCGTTGCCTCCTTCGGTGGGGTTTCCGTTGGAGATAGAAAGTTTGATGTCTTTCCAGTCTTCGCCCGAACTTTGGCGGATATTTGCCTTAAAAGTAAGTGCGATAGGCTTAGAAATGTCTTGTACGCGCAAGTCATAAGTAGCATACCAGCCCGCATCTTTTACAAGATAGCTAATTTCAAATTGTGCATTTACGGCTTCTTTGCTACTGATTGTTACGATAATTTCGCTCGTAGAAAGGCTTGTTTTTTTGTGCAAAGCGACCATTTGCGCCTCCAATTTATCGGAAATACTGTCCAATTTTGCCAAATTTTGCTGAATACGCACCTGCTCAAGCAAGGCTTCTGCAAGTCGTTTGCGTTGAAAATCAAGCGATTCTTTCAAATCACTTGCCTTTACGCCTGTATTTTGCCCACCTATAGATTGGTTTTTGAGAAGCATGGCTTCTTCTTGTTTATAGACTGCGAGCATACTCTGTTCGGTAGCCATACGCGCCCTGATGACTTCTTGTTGGTTGTCCAATTTGACGATTTCGTCTTGGCGTTTTTGCTCTTTCAGGTGGTTCAGTTGATGAATAACCGAAAGTATCGTAAATGCGCCTTCGCCTTTTACTTGGATACTTTGCTTGTCGATATTGGGCGATATGTCCGTAAAAACAAGTTCTGTCTTGCCTGCCTGCAAGTAGGCAGTGGCTTTGCGCGTAATCTGTGCGCCACTTACAAAGGTAGTAACGCGCTCTATCTTAGAGGTAATTTCTTGGCGTTTTTGGGCAAAAGTGGAAAGTGCTATAAAAAAGCACAACAGGAAAAGGGCTGTTTTTTGCATAAGGGTAGGCAAGTTTTTTACAATATTACTGCAAAATCCTGAAAACATTACAAAACTCGATTAACTTTGCAAAAGAACCACTCACTATGAACGCACGAGAACGCATACTTTCACGTATACAGACTGCTTTACAAACGCCTATAGACGAGCCTATCGCCAAACCTATCTTATCACATACGCCTTTCAAGTCGCTCGACAAAGAGCCTTTGGAAGTATATTTTGCTACAGCATTTCAAAAAAATGGAGGGCATTTCTTTTTCTGTCAAACGCTCGAAGATTTTTTAGGTATTTTAAAGAAATGGCTTGCCTACCAAAAAATAGACCAAGTTATTTGTGCTGATACTTATTTATAGCAACTGCTCGCTGTAGCGCAGATTGATTTTGAGCCAGATGATGCACTCGGGCAGGCAAGTTTGAGTTTGGCTGAAGCCCTGATAGCTGAGTCGGGCAGTGTGATGCTTTCTGCCCACAGCGAAAATGAAGCCAAACAGCTTACTTTTCCGCCCATTCAGATTATGGTAGGCTTCACTTCTCAACTTGTAGGAACACTTAACGAAGCCTTACAAACTTACCAAAAAACAGCTACCCGCACCTTGCCTGCCATGCTCACGATAGTCAGCGCACCCAGTCAAACGACTGCCATTGACCAAATCCTTGTCATAGGAGCGCAAGGCGCGGAGAAAATAGTCCTGTTTTTGATAGATGAAGAAGTCATGTAGCAAATTTGTGTTTTTTAAAAATAAACAGGAGATAATTTTTTTGCCTTACGGCGCACAAACAAGAATGTTTGTGTTACATAAAAACCGCTTAGGAACGAGTAGAAAATAACTTGAGAATATTTAGCCACGCTGTAAGCGTCTGTTATCGAGCTTTTACGCGGTTAGGCAATACCAACAGACGCTTACAGCGTGGCTTCGCGTGAGTGAAATTATCATGTTATTTTATTTTCATTCCTTATTTGGCGTTGTAGTCCCAAAAATAATTGGCGGTTTTATAGAAAATCTAAAATTATGGCTAATTTTGGCAAAAATACCTGCCCTGATGATGCCATGAAAAATAATCCGCACACCCTCCGCGCTTGGTGTATGTATGATTGGGCAA
Source organism: Cytophagales bacterium (assembly GCA_013298105.1). Lineage (GTDB taxonomy): Bacteria > Bacteroidota > Bacteroidia > Cytophagales > Microscillaceae > RDXI01. The sequence goes on along the minus strand of JAAFJK010000332.1, from coordinate 12,082 downwards.
ACTCTGCCCATGCTTTAGTCATTGTTTCTGCCATTTTTCCTGATTACTTTGTAGCAGTGGCGACTTATCAAAACACGCCATGTGTTTCTATTTTTGGCTTTTTGGTCAAAAATAGCGTAGTATTTAGCTATACTATAGCCATTTCTTATACTTTTATTGTCTTATTGAATCCATATCTGAGTGCAAGGGCAGACTCAAGCGGGCAAAAGAAAATATTTATGCAAGCCTTTGTAACGTTGGGTGCGAGCGCGTGCGCAAGTTTGTTTTTCTTTACCCAAGATACACAGCTTTTGGGCATCATAGCTTTTGGGTTGTCGCTGGTGGGATTTAGTGGAAGTTTGGTTTTTTACAATGCTTACCTGCCTGAAATAGCTACGCCTGACCAATATGACGCGCTGAGTGCGCGCGGCTTTGCGTGGGGCTTTTTGGGCAGTGTGATTTTGTTGTGTTTCTGCTTGAGTATGATTTTGATGCCCAAAGTATATGGCGGAATTTCGGAAAGCTGGGCGTGTCGTATATCTTTCCTGCTTACGGGTGCGTGGTGGTGGGGCTTTGCCCAATATACCCTTGCTATGATGCCTGCGGGTGTAGGGACAGGGCAGGCAAGTGCAGAAAGACGTACCAAAGTCTGGCGTGAGCTTGGCGGAAACTACGCCCTGAAAACCTTTGTCTTTGCCTTTTTTTGGTACAATATGGGGCTTCAGACTGTGATGTATGTAGCCGCTATTTTTGGGAAAAGCGAATTGCATATTCCTACAGCTATGCTGATAGCGACTATTTTGGTGATTCAGTTATTGGCTATAGTAGGTGCCTTAAGTATGGCTCGCCTCTCTAAAGCCAAAGGCAATATTTTTGCTTTGCGCGTGGCTGTAGTAGTTTGGATAGGGGTTTGTTTGGCGGCGTATTTTATCAATCAAGTGGGCTTTTATATTTTGGGGGTAGTCATTGGCTGGCTGATGGGTGGTACACAAAGCCTTTCACGTGCTACTTTTGCCAAATTGATGCCTGCCGATACGCCCGACCGCGCCTCGTATTTTGCTATCTATGAGATGGCAGACAAGCTCGCTATAGTATTTGGTACAGCTTCTTACGCGCTTATAGAGCAAGTCATGGGTTCTGCGCGGTACAGTGTGGTGGCTTTGGCGGTGTATTTTGCGGTGGGTGCGTTTATGTTATCGAGGCTACGTTCAAAATAGCCTCACGCCTGAGATTGCCGTTTTCGTCGAGTATATTCACAAAAAAAAGCCCGCAATGCGTTTTTTCGTTCGGAGGCGCAAATTGCCCTTCTACAAAATGCGACTTGCCTGCCGTTGGGTATATCAAATAACTTTGACTTGCTTTGAAGTGCTGACTGTACGCAAATAGTTGATACATATCTGTCGAGTTTGGTTTGCCCCCTGCGGGGACTTTCCACTTGGTATCCAAAATGATGCGCTTTTGTGTAGTACGGCAGGTAAGGAGCAAATCAGGCTTGAGGGAAAGTTTCAGGTTTTTTAGGTCTTTCGTGTGCCAAAAGTTACGATTGACTTGAGTTTCTACTTCGTATTGTTCGCTTAAGTGTTGGCGAAGGTTTTGGGCTATGTAGGTTTCAAAAAGTTTATTCATATCAAAAAGCAACGCCCAAACACCTTGCCTGCCCCCGCGTACATCAGGCGAGAACTTCAGCAGTATCAGTTTGGCGAGCTTTAGCGCGGTTTGGTAGGCAAGGAGTTGCCTTGTCTGGGGCAATTTCTGAAAAGTATCTGCCGTAACTTGGAGGTCTTTCATGGCAGGAAAACTTACCTGCAGACGCTGTATCTGGTCTGTCAAAAGTGGGTTTTGGGTAGTTTGGGCTACAGTGTGCAGTGCTTTGGCAAGGATTTGATTGGGTATATTTTGTTTGTCATAGATTTGGTGTGTGGTATAAAAACGCGCTTGATGCACTGCATTGTAGGCAAGGTGTTTATCGAATTTGATTTTCCCCTTGAGAGTGTATAGATTGCCTTCGGTTTGTTTGTATTTTTTTATCAATCCTCTGTGAAGCAAAATTTCTAACTCTTTCAAAAAAAATGCTACATAGACATCAAGCAATGTCATAGATTGATAAGAAAGCAGGGCAGGCGAAACACGCTCTACAGGTATTTTCCGACAAATCTGAAGCATGGGCAGGAGGACTTTTTGCAAATCTCCTTCTCCTTTGGGCAAAATCTCTATAGTCAATGTTCCGACTTGAATTGCCCCTACAAAATGCTTGAATGTAATGCCATTATAAGAAACGCTGAAGTACCTGTTTTTTTGGGGCAGGTTGTCGTTCCATTGCCTCAGTCGCTCAAAATGATGCGCCTCAAAGCCCTGTTCGCCTACATAGATGGTCTGATATTCTGTAACTTGCATGAAGCAAAGATACACAAAATTTTCTACACAAAGCATAGCTTTTCAAGTAAACGTTATATATTTGCAAAAATTTAATTTTACATAATCAATGAATCAAAACGCCGAAAACCTTCCCCTCATCACTACAGCGTCAGATAAAAAACTTTCTAAACTTCAAGCAGACTTCAACGCCAAAATAAAGCAAATAAGCGACTTGAAAGAAAGCATCGAAAACGTCAAAAAACAAAGCATTGAAATCAATCAACGCCTTGAAAAAGAGCTTACACCCCTTGAGAAAAAACGCTTAGAAGCCCACAAAGAATTTGCAACCGCTTTGGTAGATGCTTTCCATAACCTGAAAATGTCTAAAAAAGACCGTGAAACACTTACAGAGTGTATCATGAGCGAGCTTTGGAATCTTATCCACGACCATCAGCAAGAAGACCTCATACCTCTCTACAACCAGTTCAGTGAGCTTGACTACAAAGAAGAAGTAAAACAAATGAATGAAGATGCCCAAAAGTCAGCTTTCAGTATGTTTGAGAATATGACAGGCATGAACCTCCATGACCTTGACCTTGGTGATGATGCCTCTGCAGACATGGACCCCATGGAGCGTATGCACCGCGCAAGAATAGCTTTTGAGGAAAAAATGAAAAACGAAGCATGGGAAGAAACAGAAAAAAGGAATAACCGCAAAAAATCGCCCAAGCAAGAAGCAAAAGAACAAAAAATGAAAGAAGAAGCCGAGATGCTTACCAAAAGCAGTCGCGCTATCTACATGGAGCTTGCCAAAGAACTGCACCCAGACCGCGAACAAGACGAAGAAAAACGTATCTGGAAAACAGAACTCATGCAACGCATCACTGCCGCTTACAACGAAAATGATTTGTACGCACTTTTGAGTCTGCGCCTTGAATATAAAAAGAACCAAATGGACAGTGATTCTGTACCCGAAAAACAACTTGAACTCTATATCAAAATACTCAAAGAACAAGTAATTGCTTTGAGAGAGGAGTACAATAGCTTTTTCCATGTGTTCAATCCTATGACCAAACGCTTACAGCAATTTGGACTCGGAAAAGCCAAACAAGCCGTTACAAGAGCCATCAATAAGGAGAAAAAAGACATAGAAAAACAAATGGAAACCATGAAGTACACCCAAAGAACTGCACTCAAAGACCCGCAAGCCTTCAAAGAATATATGAAAGAACAACGCGAGCAGTCTATGTTTGATAACTCATTTGGAGGATTGTTAGAGAGTATTTTTGGAGGCAAGTTTTAATTCAATACCATCAATCTATGGAATATCCACAATCTTTAGGATTTACCTTTCCTGCCGAATGGGAAAAACACGAATCTACATGGCTCACTTTCCCACTCAACAGAGATACATGGGAAGGCGATAAATGGGACAAAATGTTGCCCGCTTATTTTCAATTTATCAGGCTTTTGGCTGAAGGCGAGGTAGTGAATATTATCTTGCCTGATACTGACATTGCCAACTGGGTGCATGGCGAACTTGATAGTTATGGCACGAACTTAAAACGAATCCGCTACCATTATACAGCTACCAATGATTCGTGGGCAAGAGACCATGGACCCGCTTTTGTAATCAACAGAGCGGAGCGTAAAAAAGCCATCGTAAACTGGGAATACAACGCTTGGGGAGGCAAGTATCCTCCTTTTGATGCCGATAACCGCTTGCCTACCTTCATAGCCCAACAACTCGGTCTGCAAAGATTTGATGCGGGCATCATCATGGAAGGTGGCTCTGTAGAGTTCAATGGAGAGGGTACGCTCCTCACTACACGCCATTGCCTACTAAACAAAAACCGCAATCCACGCCTGAACCAAACCCAAATAGAAGAAAGATTGCAAAAATTTTATGGCGTTTCACAAATCTTGTGGCTGGACGAAGGCATCGTAGGCGATGATACAGATGGACACATAGACGACATTGTGCGCTTTATCAACGCCGATACAGTCGTAACGGCTATAGAAGAAAATAGACTTGATGACAATTATGCCATTTTGCAAAAAAATCTTGCCGAACTCAAACTGATGCGCCTGCCGAATGGACAAGCCCTGAATATCATAGAGCTTCCTATGCCTGATGCTGTAGAAACAGATGGAATCCGCTTGCCTGCCTCTTACGCCAATTTTTATATAGCGAATGAGCGTGTGATTGTGCCTACTTTTAGCTGTAAGCAAGACGAAAAAGCCGTCAGAATACTCGAAAAATGCTTTCCAAACCGCCAAATCGTGGGTGTAAACTCTCGAAACATCATTTGGGGCTTGGGTAGTTTTCATTGCCTTAGCCAACAAGAACCGAGTTTGTAAAAAGATATTGCCCTTGCCTGCCCACGTAGCGCAGGCAGGCAAGTAGTGGTCAGTCTTAGTTAAATGTTCGTTTTTTTCGGTTGGCAATCCGCTTGCGGTTGTCAATTCGAAAAAAAGACCGCGAACAAATAAGAAAGACTGACCAGTAGGGCTACCGCACCAAAAAAATATTTTTTTAACTTTATGCGTTTTTTATCAAAAAAACGCTATCTTTGTCATTCTATAAACAACCATACCCATTCAGTATCTGAAAAATGGTTACACTCACACAAACCCAACTTGAAAACCCCTTTCCAGGGTTACGACCTTTTAGCTTTGCTGAAAGTCATCTATACTTCGGGCGCGAACGCCACACAGAGCGCACTATCACACAACTTGTCCAAAATCGATTCCTTAGCATTGTCGGGGCTTCGGGGGTAGGCAAGTCGTCCTTTGTTTATTGTGGTATATTTCATACACTTTTGCAAGCGCACGATACCGAAGATATGCCTTGGCAGATGATTGCAAATACTCCCGCAGACGAACCGCTCATGAGGCTGGCTACTTCCCTTGCCCCTTTTGTAGAAGAAAGCATAGGCGATATGTACGAGCAACTCCGTACAGACGAAACCGCCTTAGCCCAGCTCCTCCGCAAAGCCCATCTGCAAGAACCCGCCAAATATTTGCTGTTTTTTGACCAATTCGAGGAGATTTTCCGACATACCGAAAAGTCCATCGGCAATCAAGCCACTGAAGCAAGTCAATACATACAACTCATATTGCATACTGTCGAACAGCAAGACCTCAATGCCTATGTCATCATCACGATGCGCTCGGAGTTTTTGGACAACTGCACACAGTTCCCTGCACTTGCCAATTTTTTAAATAAAAGCCAGTTCCTACTTCCTCGAATGACCAAAAACGAAATTCGAGATGTACTTACCAAGCCCGTAGCTTTGCTGGGTGCGAATATCGAACCCGCCCTTGTAGAGCGCGTATTGCAAGACACAGGCGAAGGCACAGACCAGCTACCTATCATGCAACACGCCATGATGCGTACTTGGGAGCGTTGGTCGCGTACCTCTGCCCACGCAGGATTGCCTATCAGCATAGGCGACTATGAAGGCGTTGGTACAGCCAAAACCGCACTTTCTGTCCACGCGAACGAAGTCTATGCAAAACTCACAGACAAAGAGCGCAAAATATGCGAAATCGTATTCAAAACCATTACCGAAAAGGGTGCGGAGGGTAGAGGCGTGCGAAGACCTACCAAGCTCAATGTCATCACAGACATTGTAGATGCGCCCATATCTGAAGTAGCCAAAGTAATCCACGCTTTCAGAAAAACAGAAAACGGCTTATTGATGCCTTCAGAAGACAAGCCTTTAGAGCCTGATACTGTCATTGACATTTCGCACGAGAGTCTGATGCGTATTTGGGAAGAATTAAGCGTCTGGGCAGACAAAGAATCCGAATCTGTAAAAACTTACCTGCGCTTGGCTGATGCGGCAGAGATGCAACAACGAGGCAAAACTGGACTTTGGAGACCACCCGATTTGCAACTTGCGACTACTTGGCGTTCTGAACAAAACCCATCTAAAGCATGGGCTGTCCGTTATGAGCCTGCATTTGAGCGCACCATGCTGTTTTTGCAGGCAAGTGAGGAGAACTATGAAAAAGAACAAATCAACAAAGAAAAAGCCCAAAAACGTAAAGTTGCCGCCGCAAGAGGCATTGCTATAGGCTCTATCATAGCTGTAGTAATTTGTGTGTTATTTTTGTTGTTTGCACTTTATAAAAGCCAAAAAGCTGAAGAAGCACTCGTAACCGCTACAGATGCCCAGAGAGATGCTATGAATGCAAAAGCGGCAGCAGAGGTAAGTGCCAAAGAAGCATTGGGCGAAAAAGCCAAAGCCCAAGTAAGTGCCAAAGAAGCCGCCAAAGCCGCAGATGCCGCAGAATTAGCCGCAGAAGATGCCCGCGAAAAAGAAAAAATAGCCCTCGAAGCACAAAGATCCGCTTTAGTTGAAAAAAGAAATGCCGAAATCGCTTCTATTGCGGCAGGCAAGGCAAAAGATGATGCGCTCAGGCAAACTAAAATCGCCAATATCAACAAGCAAATATCGGACATCAACAACAAACTGGCAGAGCTTGAAAAAGAAAAAGCCCTCAAAGCCAGCAATGATGTAAAGTTCATGCAAATGCTCTCCACTGCTAAAGCATTGGCACTCAAATCTATACGCATTGCAGACTTGGGTGTGCAAGCCACAGGTGCGCAACAAGCCTACATCATGAATAAAGCATACAAGGGAAATCCCAATGACCCTGATGTATATCAAGGCTTGTACTATGCCATCAAAAACTTGAAAAACAAAGACAATCCTACCTTCAATCAATTAAAATCACACACCTCTACAGTGCGCTCACTCGTAAATGCGAATGGTTTGCTCTACTCTACAGGCAGTGATGGCAAAGTATTGCAGTGGAATCTTGACGGCAAAAGCTATGCAGAGGCTTCTACCATCTCGCCTACCCCGCTTACCCAAGTACAGCAAATCAACCGCACGATGGCAGTAAGCAATAACGGCACAGTGGCAGTTTCGGGCGAATACAGCGAAATCTTGATTCTCCAAAATGGCAAAGTTACCAAAAGACTCCCACATACTGCCCGCGAAATTTGGGCTATGGGCTTCGCTTCAGATGGCAAAACTTTAGTAACCATTGACAACCGAAAAATAGTATCTACTTGGAATACCTCCGAAGCCGCACCACAACCTAAGCAAATCCTCACAAGCGACATCAAAATAAACGCCCTCACTGTAAACCCCGCCAACAACAGCTTTGCGGTAGGCAAGGAATCAGGAGAGATAGCTATATACGATTTTGCAGGGACTTTGCTGAAGAATTGGACAACGCCAGAAGCGATAACCGCCCTACAATTCAGCAACAAAGGCGATAGATTGGCTTCAGGAGATGAAGGCGGATTCTTAAAAATCTGGAATACTGCCAACAACGCGCCCATAGACGAACAAAAAGAGCACCGCGCTCGTATCAATCATTTGGCTTATTCAAAAGATGATGCCTCACTCGCAAGTGCCAGCTTCGATCGAACTGTACGGATTTGGAACTCCCAAAACTTGAATCAGCTCCCTGTAGTGCTTGATGACCATGACGATTGGGTGTGGAGTATTGCTTTTAGCCCTGATGGTAAAAAACTTTTGGCAGGTTGTAGAGATAATGTTTTGCGCGTTTGGGCTACCCAAATAGAAGACATGAAAGGTATTATCTGCCCAGAACTCACAGCACAAAATCGCAGAAAAGAACTTTCAAAAGAAGAATGGGAACGCCTGATTTATACACTCGAAGGGGACAAAAAAGTGCCTTGTACTTGTTGTCAATAATCATGCTTATGGGTTTTCAAGCTACCACCAATCCACACAAAAGTGTGGATTGGGTAGATATAGAACTCTATAATCCTGAAAAAGAACAATACTGGTCGCCTCCTTTGCTGAATACAGCGTGGGTTACGTCCAATTATGGCTTTCGCAATGACGGCTTCCATCAAGGCGTAGATATAGCACTCCAAAAAGGTATGTATGTTTTTGCTACTTTCGATGGTGTCATTACACAATCGCGCTATGACTATGGCTATGGGAATTATATCATCATCACGCACGATAACGGTTTAGAAACACTCTACGGACATCTTGATGCACGTGCCAAAGCAGGCGCAAGGGTAAAAGCAGGGCAATTCATAGCTTTCGGAGGCAATACAGGCTGGAGTTCGGGACCTCACCTACATTTCGAAATTCGTTACAAAGGCTTCCCCATCAATCCATCTACAGTTTTTGATTTTGCAAAAAACAAAGACCAGATACGCTACCAATACCTGCGCATACATGGCTACGACCTGAAGACCGAAAAAAATATTTCAAGGAGGTAAGGAAGGAACGAGTAGAAAATAATTTGGGTTCTTAAAAAGTTATTACGGAACAGGCTGTAGCACAGGCTTCTCGCCTGTCGTTTTCAAGTCATAAACAGGCTGGAAGCCTGTTCTACAGTTTTGCCTCCGCAATAACTTTCGAAGAACCAAAATTGTCAAACAACCGTTATTTTTTACTCGTTCCTAAATGACAAAAGCAGTCATAAAACTAAATCTGTATTTATTTTGTCAAAGGTTTGCAAAAACAACTAAGTTTGCGCAATTTTGCCTCCAAATTATACCACTACCCTCTATGGCAGATTTGAAAGTAGGCGACCTCGCTCCAGACTTCAACAGCAAAAATCAACTGGGAGAACCAATTACACTTTCCCAATTCAATGGAAAAAAAGTAGTTCTTTATTTTTATCCCAAAGATGACACACCAGGCTGTACTACCCAAGCCTGCAACCTACGCGACAACTATGACGCGCTGCTAAAAGCAGGTTACGAAGTTTTGGGCATCAGTACAGATGACGAGGCTTCACACCAAAAATTCATAGCAAAATATAACCTTCCTTTCGCACTCATAGCTGATACAGACAGAAGTATCAACGAAAGTTATGGCGTTTGGAAAGAAAAAAATATGTACGGACGCAAATCTTGGGGAACAGCCCGCACGACTTTTGTGATAGATGAGGCAGGCAAGATAACAGACATTATCAAAAAAGTAAAAACAGACGCACATACTGCGCAAGTCCTAAAATAAATCAATATACAACATGGAACTCGAAGAACTAAAAAAAGTAGCTACCCAAATACGCCGAGACATAGTGCGTATGGTGCATGGCGTACAATCTGGACATCCTGGTGGCTCTTTGGGCTGTACTGAATTGTTTACAGCATTGTATTTTAAGATGATGCGGTACTCCAATGAATTTAAGATGAAGGGAGAAGGCGAAGATTTATTTTTTCTCTCCAATGGACATATATCGCCTGTATGGTACAGTGCGCTGGCAAGGGCAGGCTTTTTTGAAGTAAAAGAGTTAGCTACTTTCCGCAAACTTAACTCGCGCCTACAAGGACACCCTGCCACAGAAGAAGGGCTGGAGGGTATTCGCGTAGCTTCAGGCTCACTTGGGCAAGGTCTTTCGGTGGCTATAGGGGCTGGTTTGGCAAAAAAACTAAACCAAGACACGCACCTTGTCTATGTCTTGATGGGTGATGGCGAACAGCAGGAAGGGCAAGTATGGGAAGCCGCTATGTTTGCGGCACACCACAAAGTAGATAATCTCATAGCCATCATTGATGTAAATGGGCAACAAATAGATGGTTCAGTGGAGGAAGTTATGTCATTGCAAAACCTTGCTTTAAAATGGAAGGCGTTTGGTTGGCAAGTCCTTGAACTCGAAACAGGCAACCAAATGGAAGATGTTATCAAAATCTTGCAACTTGCTAAAGGGCTTACAAATCGCCAACAACCCATTGTGATTTTACTCAAAACAGACATGGGACATGGCGTGGACTTCATGATGGGTTCGCATAAATGGCATGGCATCGCGCCAAATGATGAAGAACTTGAACGTGCCTTAAAACAACTTCCCGTAACTTTAGGTGATTATTAGTGAAAATAAAACCGAGCCTTGTGGGTTCGGTTTTGTTTTTTGCGGGGCACAAACAAGAAAACTTTGTGGCATCATGGACGACAATTTAGGTTCTTCGAAAAGTTATCGTGGGATTTAGTAAAACTTAGCATAAGCTCAAAATAAAACTAAAAAGCGTTCCACTAAAACGGACTTAGTCAGTATGTGTAGGTATGAAACCTATTTGTATTTTTCTATTTTGCATAATTTTGCTGACAGAAGTGCGGGGACAAGTAAATACCTTGCCTGCCCTGACTAATCACGTGCCTATCTCTATAGCGATTCCAAGCCATGTGCCTAAAGATGCCATTTTCCGCTTTGAGGGAGGTTGGGAATGGCAACTAAAAACTACAGCAGATAGTTTAACTGTTACGCCACGATACGTAGGTGTGCAAAAACTTTTTGCCTATCATAAAGGTCAAATCGTATGGGAAAAATACTATCAGGTAAAAGGGCTGACAGAAAAACAAGTTTTTTTTGTAAACTACCCAAATTATGTCAGAATCCCTATCAAATTTGCCAAATATGATACGCTTATTTTTGAAACAGACAATGGCAGAGTTATAGCTGCCACCCAGATAGATGCTTTTGCTGCCGTACCAACAAAAGCGGGAAAATGTAAAATAATAGCCAAATTGCAGGGGCAAAAAATATGGGAAGATGAGTTTGAGGTTAGAAAAGAAACTACGCCTGTATCTTTTTTGGCAAACATGGCAGGCAAGCCTTTAGACCTTCAGAAGCCCTTGCCTGCCCAGCACGCTTATCGTGTCATGATAAAAGCAGACAGCGTTTTTTGTGAGAATGTGAAAGATTATGGACATAGAGCAATGGACATCGATTATGTTTTGTATAGACAAAATAAACCTATCAAACAATTTTATAGCGTGGACAGCACTATCCAAAGCCCTCAAAGTATAGGCGCAAAATCAGGCGATAAAATACAAGTAGTAGTAAGAGGAATACAACTGACGTGTTCACTTTGTTGCCATAGCTATTACCCCAAATCCTATTCTGAGTTTATTTTTACAGTTAAATAAGCCTTTTTATTCTCTCAAAAACAGGTTTATTTTGATACATTTTGTATTTTTGTGGAAAATAATCCCCAGTTTACATTATGCGTATTTACCACAGAATATCTGAAATATTCAAAGAAAATGTAACATCTTGGACACCTGAGAGAATGTCTGCGCCATTTTTGATACTTTTTTTCATGATTTCAGAGCTGAAAGAAGCCGTACAAAAATGCACCATTGGTTTGGCAACTGCTGCAATTCAAGAAAAGGCTTTGAAAGTCCATGAAATAAATTTACAAAAAAGGTTATTAACTCTTGAAAATAATGATAATGAAGATGTTATCAAACAAGAAATAGAGATGTATCAAGCCATGCAAGAATCGGTTTCTCATGCAGTTTTAGGCTGTGAAATTCAGTTGAATAAACTCAAAGATAAACTTACCCAAGCCACTGAAAAACAGCAAATACTCTCAAAACAACCCAAAGAGGAACAAGAAAGGTATCTTGACCCTTATTTAGACCGCTTCAGTATTTTCAGTTACAAGATGATTACAAACTCTGTAAATTTTGATGCTTGGACAAATAAAATACATAACAAATCAACAAACTAACAAATCAGCTTTCAACTCTCAACTTTCAACTCTCAATAATATGAACAAAAAAGTAGCTCTCCTGATATTAGATGGCTGGGGACTCGGCACAAAGCCTGAAGTTTCTGCGATTGCACAAGCCAAAACACCTTTTATGGATAGTTTGTGGGAAAACTATCCGCACAGCAAATTAGAAGCATCAGGCTTGGCGGTGGGCTTGCCTGAAGGACAAATGGGCAACTC